>JAATGX010000215.1 GCA_015688915.1 Desulfuromonadales bacterium | reverse complement strand
GCAGCAGGCCACATAAACTTTTACAAAGGAGATTACGATGAAACAAGGGACAATAGCACTGTTGGCAGCGCTCAGCATGGCGGCTCTGGTAGCCGGCGGCTGTGCGAACAAGGAAGTTGTCAAGACAGAGGAACCGGTAAAGGCCGCGACCGTCGCGCCGGAGCCGCCGAAGGTCGTACCCCCGCCGGTGGTGGAACCCAAGGTTGAACCCAAACCGGTAGAGGCGCCGGTAGCTGCGCCTGTGGCACTGCCATCATTCGAAGCCGTCTATTTTGATTTTGACAAATCCGACCTGCGCCAGGACGCACGCGACGTACTCAATAAAAACGCCGAAATCCTGAAAGCCCAGCCGGACACCAAGATCAAGATCGAGGGGAATTGCGACGCACGCGGTTCGGCCGAGTACAACCTGGCCCTGGGTGAGCGCCGCGCCAAATCGGCCCTGCAGTATCTGATAACCCTCGGTATCGCGGCAGACCGGATTTCCACCATCAGTTACGGCAAGGAAAAGGCAAACGCTGATGCCAATGACGAATCCGCCTGGTCAAAAGACAGAAAGGACGACTTCGTCATTGTGAAATAAGTTTTTCCCGATTCAGACCACGTTGACCACGCGCCGGAGAGCCCACTGCTTTCCGGCGCGTTTTTTTTGCTGCAATGACTTCCTCCCCGTTGCCCCTTTCAGCCACCCTGCTTGAAAAAATACCGGCTTGCATTAATTCAATACGTGATATATATTATTTTTACAATTATTAGTTTCGGGGGAAATCATGCGCAAGTATGTGGTAATCGGCGGCGTGGCTACCGGCATGTCGGCGGCGGCGCGGCTGAGGCGCCTTGATGAATCGGCGGAAATCGTGGTGCTTGAAAAGGGGTGGCATGTTTCCTATGCCAACTGCGGGCTGCCCTATTATGTCGGAGACGTGATAACCGAGCGGGACAATCTTCTCCTGCAGACGCCGGAATCCTTCAGGAAACGCTTTGGCGTGGACGTGCGTATCCGCAATGAAGCGCTTTCCCTCGATACGACCGGGAACGTGGTCCGCGTAAAGGATCTGGAATCGGGCAGGGAATATGACGAGGCCTACGACCGGCTGTTGCTGGCGCCGGGGGGATCGCCGGTCAGACCTTCTGTTCCAGGAGTTGACCATCCGGTTGTTCATACCCTCTGGACGATCCCCGACACCGACGCGATCCGGGCAATGGTCGATCAGGGCGGCGTGAAGACCGCGTTGGTGGTGGGAGCCGGTTTCATCGGCCTGGAAATGGCTGAAAATCTCCATGCCCGCGGCATCCGGGTGATCATCGTTGAGATGGCCGATCAGGCAATGAACCTGCTCGACTACGAGATGGCTGCACTGGTCCACCGCGAATTGCGCATGAAGCGGATCGAACTGCATCTGAATGACGCTGTTACGGCCTTTGAGCCCGCCGATTCGGGGTCTGTGACGGCCAGGCTGAAAAGCGGCGCAGCCATCAACGCCGACCTTGTCATGCTCTCCATCGGCGTCAGGCCGAACACCGGTTTCCTGGCCGGTTCCGGCATCGAGCTGGGCCTGCGCGGCCATATCATCGTGGATGACCGGCTCAGGACCAACCGGGAGCATATCTACGCCGCCGGGGATGCCATTGAGGTGACCAATCCCATCTCCGGCAAAAAGGCCGCCATACCGTTGGCCGGACCGGCCAACAAGCAGGGGCGGATCGCCGCCGGCAACATGAGCGGAAAGGTTCCGGGAACCTATGACGGTACGCTGGGCACGGCAATCGCCAAGGTGTTTGACCTGGATGTGGGCATGACCGGTGCCACCGAAAAATTCTGCCGGGCGGAAGGCATCCCCTTCCGGTCGGTGATCGTCCATCCCAACGACCATGCCGGATATTATCCCGGCGCCACGATGTTGACCCTCAAGCTGCTCTTTTCGCCGGAAACGCGCCGGGTGCTGGGTGCTCAAGCCATCGGCTACGGGGGTGTCGATAAACGCATCGACGTCATCGCGACCGCCATCCTGGGCACCATGACCGTCGATGACCTGGCCGGTATCGAACACGCCTACGCGCCACCCTATTCCTCCGCCAAGGACCCGGTCAACATGGCGGGGTTCGCGGCCCAGAACAGCCTTGACGGCCTGGTTGAGATCACCACCTGGGATGCCGTGCAAAACGCCGACCCATCGGAACATCTGCTCCTCGACGTGCGCACGCCGGAAGAGTTCGCTGGCGGCAGCATTGCCGGAGCACTGAATATTCCACTGGACAGCTTGCGGGAGCGCCTCGGCGATCTGCCCTCCGGCAGGAAGGTTACGGTCTTCTGCCGTGTCGGGCTGCGCGGTTATATCGCCTGCCGCATTCTCATGGCACAGGGCATCCGCTGTGCCAACCTTTCCGGCGGGTATGAAACATACCACCTGGCAACAACGCCCCAGGTGGATGCTGTACCAGGCGGCCACGGAGCCGTACCAGCAATGGTGCCTGACGGCGGTTCATCAACGAAAACAATCCAGGTCGATGCCTGCGGACTGCAATGCCCCGGCCCGGTGATGCGCCTCAAGCAGGAGATGGACAGACTAGCGGCAGGGGAGGCGATCTCGATCAAGGCCAGTGACCCCGGTTTCTACAGCGATGCCCCCTCCTGGGCCAGGACCACCGGCAATCTTCTGAGGGAAATCAGCATTGACAAGGGAATCGTGACCGCGGTCATTGAAAAGGGAGGGCATGTGCCGGCAGCGGCACCACCTGCCGGCAACGACAAGACGATAATCGTTTTCTCCGGCGACCTGGACAAGACCATCGCCAGTTTCATCATCGCCAACGGGGCCCTGGCCATGGGTCGCACGGTGACGATGTTTTTCACGTTCTGGGGGCTGAACGCCCTGCGCAAGTCCCGGAAGGTCTCCGGCCCCGGCAAGAATCTGGTCGAAGCGATTTTCGGCATGATGCTGCCGCGCGGCAGCCGGCGGCTGGCCCTGTCGCGCATGAACATGGGCGGTATCGGCGGCATGCTCATCCGCGGCATCATGAAGAGCAAGAATATCCCGACGCTGGAAGAGATGATGGCAACGGCCATTCAAGGCGGGGCGAGGATCGTCGCCTGCCAGATGTCCATGGACCTGATGGGCATCCGCCGGGAGGAACTGATCGACGGTGTCGAGGTGGGCGGGGTGGCTTCCTATCTGGAGGCCTCGGAGCGGGCCGACAATAACCTGTTCATCTAATACGAGACATCTTCCCGTAGTGTGATAAGAATGATAGATTAGACGGCGGGAAGCATACATCACAGGGAGAGAATTACATGTTCCGGTCGAAAAACGCAAAACCGTCACCGGATGAATTGGAACTGGCCGGGCAGTGCCGGCTCGAGGCCGAGGCGCTCTACCGCTCCGGCACGTACCATTGCGCCGAGGCGGTTCTGGCCGTGGTCCGGAAACACTTCCGTCCCGACGTGCCGGAAGATGTGGTTCATCTGGCCAGCGGTTTTGGTGGCGGCTCCGGCTCCGGGTGCATCTGCGGCGCGGTCTCGGGCGGCACCGTCGGCCTGGGGCTGGTGCTGAAGGACAAGAAGGACGTCATGCATGCCACCCGCGAACTGCATACCTGGTTCAAGGAGCAGTATGGTGTGACCTGCTGCAAGACCATCCGCGCCGCCAACGACAAGGGGATTTGCCCGGTCATAACCGGCGAGGTGGCGGGGAAAGTAGTGGAGATGCTGTCGCGGCATTAAACCGAAGCCCCCCTTTGCCGAAGGGAAAATAACAGGGTTATGCCCATTCTCATTTATTTTGCCTAAAATAAGTAAATGCCTTTCCCGCCCGCCTCATGGACGATTCAGCCTGGTGCCGCGGTTATCAGCGCTGATATCAAAACATTTTTTTTGGCTAAAATCCCATAACACTTTTGCATTTTCCCGCTCCCTGTGATATTTATCGACGATAAATTTTCCCGCTCCGATACTGTATGATCCGTGCAGTCAGACGATTTTTTTCAGGCATACGGGAGAAAACTAATGACATGGGGAGGTAGGGCAGCATGAGTTACGAGGTTCCAAAAAACGAACGACTGTTGAAATGGGTAGAGGAGATCGCCGCCTTGTGTGAACCGGCGAGGATCCACTGGTGCGACGGTTCCCAGGAGGAATACGACGAACTCTGCGCCCAACTGGTGCAGAGCGGCACTTTCCGCAAGCTGAATCCGGAAAAACGCCCCAACAGCTACCTGGCCTGGTCGGACCCGATCGATGTGGCCCGTGTCGAAGACCGTACCTTTATCTGCAGCCTCTCCAAGGATGATGCCGGCCCCACCAACAACTGGATGGCGCCCAAGGAGATGAAGGAGAAGCTGAACGGCCTCTTCAAGGGGTGCATGAAGGGGCGCACCATGTACATCATCCCCTTCAGCATGGGCCCGCTCGGCTCCAACATCGCCAAGATCGGCATCGAGATCTCCGATTCTCCCTACGTTGCCGTCAACATGCGGATCATGACCCGCATGGGCAAACAGGTTCTGGATGTGCTTGGCAACGGCGAATTCATCCCCTGCGTCCACTCGGTGGGCGCGCCCCTCGAACCGGGCCAAAAAGACGTAACCTGGCCCTGCAACAAGGAAAAATACATCGTCCATTTCCCCGAGGAACGGGCCATCTGGTCCTTCGGCAGCGGTTACGGCGGCAACGCCCTGCTGGGCAAGAAATGCCTTGCCCTGCGCATCGCCTCCAAGCAGGGCAAGGACGAAGGGTGGCTGGCCGAGCACATGCTGATCCTGGGCGTCGAATCGCCCACCGGCGAAAAGACCTATGTGGGCGCCGCCTTCCCCAGCGCCTGCGGCAAGACCAACTTCGCCATGCTGATTCCGCCCAAGTCCTTCCAGGACAAGGGGTGGAAGGTAACCACCATCGGCGACGACATCGCCTGGATCAAGCCTGGCTGCGACGGCCAGGTCTATGCCATCAACCCGGAATACGGCTATTTCGGCGTGGCCCCCGGCACCAACTACAAAACCAACCCCAATGCCATGATCTCCTGCGAAAAGAACTCCATCTTCACCAATGTGGCCTTGACCGAGGATGGCGATGTCTGGTGGGAGGGGATGAGCGACGAACCGCCCGCCAAACTGACCGACTGGCAGGGCAACGAATGGACACCGGCAACCGGCAAGCCGGCGGCCCACCCCAACGCCCGTTTCACTTCGCCGGCTTCCCAGTGCCCCTGTATCGACCCGGATTGGGAAAACCCGAAAGGGGTGCCCATGAGCGCCTTCATCTTCGGCGGCCGACGCAAAGATACGGTTCCTCTGGTCTACCAGGCATTCAACTGGAACTACGGCGTCTATCTCGCCTCCACGCTCGGCTCCGAAACTACGGCCGCCGCCGTGGGCGCCACCGGCAACGTACGCCGCGATCCGTTCGCCATGCTCCCCTTCTGCGGCTATCATATGGCCGACTACTTCGGCCACTGGCTGCAGTTTGGCCGCACCGTTGCCCGCCCGCCGCGCATCTTCAGCGTCAACTGGTTCCGCAAGGATGCCAACGGCAAGTTCATCTGGCCCGGCTACGGCGACAACATGCGGGTGCTCAAGTGGATTGTGGAGCGTGTACAGGGACATGCGGCAGCTGTGGAAAGCCCCTTGGGCTGGATGCCACGTTACGAGGACATGGACTGGGAAGGCCTGGATATGCCGCGCGAAAAGTTCAACGAACTCACGTCCGTCGATCGTGACGTGTGGCAGAATGAGGTCATCTCCCACGAGGAATTGTTCGTCAAGATGTACGACCGTCTCCCCAAGGAGTTCCTGCACATCCGCGAACTGATCCTCTCGTCGCTCTGGCGTGCGCCGGAACACTGGGAGCAGATCGGTGAGGTGCATCCCGAGGGATGGAACGAATAGGTTCCTCCGCCGGATTCGAAAGGGCGCTGCCATGGCAGCGCCCTTTTTCGTTTTTTGCCCGTCATTCGACACAGCACATTCACGTGGTACACTATCCAGCAGATGTCATTTGAGGGGGAAATCCATGAGATTCAATGATGTTACACGGGGAACCGGGCTGGAAGAACACGGGATCACCAACGCAAACCTGATCTACTGGACACCGCCGACCGCAGTGCTTTATGAACAGATCGTCAAGCGTGGCGAAGGCTTGGTCTCCCATCTGGGAGCCATTGCCGTCAAGACCGGCCATTACACCGGCCGGGCGGCCAACGAAAAGTTCATCGTCGACGAGCCCTCCTCCCACGATAACGTGGCTTGGGGCAAGGTCAACCGCCCCTTTGATCCGGCCAGGTTCGACGGCCTCTATAACCGCATACTGGCCTACCTGCACGGTAAGGACCTGTTCGTGCAGGACTGCTTCGCCGGCGCGGACCCGGAACACCGGCTGGCGGTGCGGGTGATCACCGAGAAGGCATGGCATTCGCTCTTTGCCCGCAACATGTTCGTGCGAGCCATGCCAGATGAGTTGGACAGTCACACACCCCAGTTCACGGTCATCGACATGCCCAACTTCCATGCCATCCCCTCGCTGGACGGCACCAATTCCGAGACCTTCATCATCGTCAACTTCGCCAGGAAGCTGATCATCATCGGCGGCACCAGCTATGCCGGCGAAATCAAGAAATCGATCTTCACCATCCTCAACTATCTGCTGCCGATCGAGAAAAAGATTCTCTCCATGCATTGTTCGGCCAACGTTGGTCCCACGGGGGACACGGCCGTCTTCTTCGGTCTTTCCGGTACGGGGAAGACCACGCTTTCCGCCGATCCCAACCGTTCCCTGGTCGGGGACGACGAGCACGGCTGGGACGACAAGGGGATCTTCAACTTCGAGGGCGGCTGTTACGCAAAGATCATCAAGCTTTCCAGGGAGGCCGAGCCGGAAATCTACGAGACCACCCGCAAATTCGGCACCATCCTGGAAAATGTGGCCATCGACACGCACACCCGCCGGGTGGACCTGGACGACGATTCCTTTACCGAAAATACCCGCGCATCCTATCCGCTGACCCACATTCCCAATATCGTGATGTCGGGCTGTGCCGGCCATCCGACCACTATCATCATGCTGACCTGCGACGCCTACGGCGTGTTGCCGCCCATCGCGCGCCTCTCCAAGGAGCAGGCCATGTACCACTTTCTCTCCGGCTATACCGCCCGCGTGGCCGGCACCGAAGCGGGTGTCAAGGAGCCGTCGGCAACCTTTTCCACCTGTTTCGGCGGCCCCTTTATGGCGCTCAACCCGACCGTGTACGGCGAGCTGCTGCGGGAAAAGATCGCCAGGCACAGTGTCGCCTGCTGGCTGGTGAATACCGGCTGGAGCGGCGGCCCCTACGGCGTCGGTTCCCGCATGAAGATCGCCTACTCCCGCGCCCTGGTCAATGCCGCCCTGGACGGCACCCTCAACGCCGGCGCCTTTGAAAAGGATTCGATCTTCGGCCTGGAAATACCGGCCGCCTGCGCCGGAGTGCCCAGCGAAGTGCTCAATCCGCGCAACACATGGAGCGACAAAACCAGGTACGATGAGACCGCCCAAAAACTGGTCGCCATGTTCAAGGAAAACTTCGTGAAATACGCACCGCAGGTGACTCAGGAAGTGGCCAACGTGTTGTGACGTTTGACGTGCCAAAAACAGGAAGGGCACCGCATCCGGCGGCGCCCTTCTTCATTCATCCACCTCTATCTCCCTGACCCGCATCTCCTCGCCCGCTTCCATGGTAACCCGATATCCGCCGCATCCCGTGCACGCGCCAAATAACGCTGTAAGCGGCGTATCAGCCCCACAATCCCGGCAACGGCCCCTTCCGGGGATTCGCATGATGTTGAGACGGGCCCCCTCAAGCAGGGTGCCCTGACTGCAGGCTTCGAAACAGAATTCTATCGCCTCGGGCACAACACCGCTCAGTTCACCGATCTCCACATCCAGTGAGAGCACACGACGGCCACCGGCATGTTGTTCGCAGATATCGATGATGCCCTGGGTGATGGACATCTCATGCATGGCAATCTCCTTCAGGCGAAGTTGCGTGCAATTCCAAAAACGGTTGCAGCAACGGCATGCAAATAAAAAAAGCCTGTGGGATAACCCCACAGGCTTTCATTCCCCAGAGGGAAAGCAAAATTATTTCTTTTCAGCGTCGGCAGGCTTTGCAGCGTCAGGAGCGGGAGCAGCAGCACCGGCTTTGGCGGAAATCGGAGCCTGAACAGGCTTCGGAGCCTCAACAGCAGGAGCAGGTGCGGGAGCAGGTGCTTCTTCTTTTTTCTTGCAGCCAGCGGTGAAAGCAGCAGCAAGGGCCAGAACGAGTGTCAGAGTAATCAGCTTTTTCATTGTGTCTCCTTTTTTCTTTGTGGTTTACCATTTTAACGCTACGCGCATGGTTTTTAAAATCAATTCGTGAATATACTCACTAATAACTAAATGTCAATATATTTTTTCCACAACCATTGCAAACTAACTTCCGTTGTAAGCCAGGTAACTATACGCCACTAATGATGAAAACGCCCCTTGAATTTGCGATGAGCCTCCGAGGGGGCTTTATGACATTCAAAACAGGCTTGTTCCTCAAGCATTTTCGCATCAAGGGGCGATTGCCGCTTGCCTTGCAAGGTACTGTTGTATTCCGGCGTCTGGAAGTATTGCCGGCCCCGTTCATCCGCAACATTTGCCGCTTGATACGAGATCTTCCAGTTGGTGCTGATCTCCACGGTGTGGCACTGATCGCAGCCGCCCGGCGGTGGGATGCTCTTCCAGGCGGTGAACATGGCACATCCGGCCAAAGCCGTACTACCCACCAAGCCTGCAATCAGAAATAAAAATTTCAAAGGACTGCTCCTTCGAATAAATCGTGGAATCAGATTACCCCCTGAACGTGCCGGAAGCAAACATTTTCGCATCACACCTCATCAAGGCATGTTTATACGCACATTGTACAAAGCATATCAAGATATTTTCAACAAACAATATCAGATAGATAAAATTCTTGCGGCCGTTCTGGTAGTCTGTCGCGCCACCTCCTCCGGGTGTAATCCGCGAACCCGTGCCACGGCGGCCAACACCTCGGACAGGTAAGCCGGTTGATTCGGTTGTCCCCCGAAGCGCTGTGGTGTCAGGTCGGGGGAGTCGGTTTCCAGCACCAGGCTCTCCAGCGGCAACTCCCGCGCCAGCCTGACCGAACGCACCGCGTTATTCCAGGTGATTACCCCGGAGATGGAGATGAGGAAGCCAAGCCGGATGAACTCGCGCGCCATCTCGACCGAGCCCGAGAAGGCATGCATGATCCCCCCCACGCGGCCGGCCGTTTCCTCCACAAGTATCTGCAAGGTGCGCTGGAAGGCCCGTCGGCAATGGACCAGGACCGGCATCCTCAGAGACAGTGCCAATCGGAGTTGTTCCCGAAAGGCACGTTCCTGAATCTCAAGCGGGACCGGGTACAACGGGTCGAGACCGATCTCGCCTATGGCAACGGCGCCGGTCGCCAGGTCGGCCAAGCGCGAGAGTGATGCGTCATCGACAAGGTCGGCGTGCATGGGGTGGATGCCGAAGGCCGGCAAGACGCCGGTGTGGCTGCGGGCAACGGCGGCCATACGCTGCCAGTCGCCGGGATGCACCCCAGGCACCACAAAACGCCTCACTCCGGCCTGACGGGCGGCCTCCAGAATATCGGGAAGCCGGGAGGAGAAAATCTCCTGGTCCAGGTGGCAATGGGTGTCCACCAGATCGACCCTATCTTCGGATTGCAAATATGGCTGGTTCGGATACACTACGATCTTTTCTCCCGGGGTTCATTACATGCACCATCAGACGCCAGAACTGTCCATTATCGTACCGGTCCTCAACGAGGCCAGCGAGCTGCCCGCACTGTTCGAAACCCTCTCCGCCCAGCAGGGTGTGCGGTTTGAACTGATCCTTTGCGATGGCGGTTCAGGTGACGGTACGCCGGAGTTGGCGGCAGAACTGGCGCCAAAGCTCCGCTTCCCGGTGCGCGTCACCATCGCGCCACGGGGACGGGGGTGTCAGATGAATGCCGGAGCGGCCCTTGCGGCAGGAGAATCGCTGCTGTTTCTGCACGCCGATTCCCGTTTTTCCGATCGCACGGCCCTGTACCGGGCCATCTCAGCCTTCAGGGATCGGTTGCAACGGTTCCCCGGCCGGGCTGCGGGTCGCTTTGCCTTGTGCTTCCGCCGGAGCGACAACTCGCCGTCCCTGGCCTATTTCTTCTACGAAGCCAAGGCCCGCCTCAACCGGGCCGACTGTATCCGCGGAGACCAGGGCTTCGTGATTTCACGCGAATTCTTCCAACGGTTGGGTGGCTTTGATACATCGCTCCCCTTTTACGAGGACGTCAGGCTTGTTCTGTCCATAGAAAAACAGGGCGCCTGGTTGCTTTTGCCGGCGGAAATCAGCACCTCGGCACGCAGATTCGAAGCGGAAGGGCTCTGCCGGCGGCAGATCGTCAATGCCATCATTGTCAACGCGGCTGTAATAGGGTGGACGGAGTTTTTTGCCGCACTGCCCGGACTCTACCGCTGCCATGACGAAACCGGCCGACTCCGGCTCCGTCCGCTGCTGGAGGGTATCCGTTCCCTGCTCGCCGCACATGATCGGGCCTGGCGCCGGACCTTCTGGCGGGCGACCGGTCGCCACGTGGCCTCCAACACCTGGCAGCTCTTTTTCTGGCTGGATGTGCGCCGCACCTTCCGGGCCGGACAAGGGCCGGGCGAGGTGGAACCCCGTCTGCTGAGCGTCTTCGAGCGCCGTCTGGCGTGGCTGTTTCGGAGCCTTCCGGCCGCATTCGTGACCGCCGGCATTGTCCGAGTCTGGTTCCGCCTGTTACGCTCCAGGTGCGGCAGATCGGGGCACTGATCTACAGGAACCACCCGAACAGACTCACCACCCGCTCCAGTATCCGTGTCCGGAGGCCCCGGCGGGCGTGCTCGTCAAGCCCGATCCGCCGGGCGCCCGCCAGGTCCTCCAGCAGCAACCTGCGAATCTGCCGCCCGAAAGCGCTGCTGTCGATGACCCCGTTGATCTCGAAATTGCGGTGAAAGCTCCGCTGGTCCAGGTTGGCCGAACCGATCACCGTCCGCTCCCCATCGATCAGCATGACCTTGGCATGCAGTATCTCCCGCTCCAGTTCGCAAATCTCGATCCCTCTCCTGAGCAATGGGCCGTAATAACTCCGCCCCAGCAG
>JAATGX010000035.1 GCA_015688915.1 Desulfuromonadales bacterium | reverse complement strand
GCCTTCACCAACTCCTGGAAATTGTAGGCGGCATTCCGGGTTCGTATTCCGAACCGTCACCCCTTGGCCAGCCTCGCTCCCAACTCAAAGGCCTTCTGGCAGTCGAGGGGAAATACCTCCTGGCGGCGTTTCGCCTTCAACAGGGGATCGAAGCGGTCGGCCTCCACCTTGGCATAGTCCTCGAACTGGTATGTATCGAAGCTGTAGAGCGACTCGGCCGAGCCGAAGCGCTGTTGCAGCACCCGTTCGTTGTTGGCCAGGTGCTGGAAATACCCGTTCTCCCCGGCCTGTTCCTCCTTGACGTTCATGGTGTAGATCAGGCCGCTCCTGATCGTGCCGGGGAAGAGCGTCCGGGGGGGATCGGTATAGGTGCCGTAGGGAAAGAGGAGCCGCTCCAGGAAGGAACGGAGCGCACCGGTCACCGTGCCGAAGTAGATCGGCGAGCCGATAAGCAGGATGTCCGTTGACTCGATCTTTTCCAGGAGCGGCGTCAGGCTGTCCCTGAAGCCGCACCTGCCGTAGCTGGCGCCGCCGCGGGTTTTACAGGCAAAACAGCTCACACACCCCTTGAAGTCGAGATCGTACAGGTGGACAAGTTCCGTTTCCGCCCCATTGGCGGCGGCCCCCTCCAGCGCCTTGTTCAGCAGGGTTGCCGTATTCCATGTTTTCCTCGGACCACCGTTGATCGCAATGGCTTTCACGTTTTCGTCCTCCGTTCGGTTGGTTGTGCCGCATCAGGCGGCAATCTCGTCCCGCAACTCCAGGAGCGTGGCATACTGGCGATGCACCATGCCCCTCGTCTTTTCATCGATCCGTTTGATGTCGGGAACGTGGATGACCCGCAACCCGGCCGTAAAGGCGGCCCGGATGCCATGGTCCGAATCCTCCAGGGCAATGGCCTCGTCAGGAACGGCCCCCAGTTCCGCCAGCGCCTTCAGGTAGATGTCGGGGTGTGGCTTGCCCCGCTCGACCTGGTCGCCGCCGATGACCGCCTGGAAATACTCCGTGATGTTCGCCGTGCCCAGGTTCTGCAAGGTCTGTTCGGTACGGGTGGCTGTGGCCAGCCCTATCTTGACACCGCGTTCGCGGAGCAAGGTCAGCAGTTCGGCGACTCCCGGCTTCATGGGTAGACCGTGCTTTTCAAGGTATTCTTTCCTGGAGGCGCGAGCATGCTGCACCAGATCATCGAAACCGGTACCGGCCGGTGTGAAACGGTTCAAGAACTCCCTGGTCCCCTTGCTGTCCACTCCGATAACCATTTCCAGGTCGCTCCGGGGGACATGAACGCCGTATTCCCTGAACGCTGCTTGCCAGCAATCCAGGGCGATCCGCTCGGTATCGAACAGGGTGCCGTCCATGTCGAATATTGCCGTGGTAAAGTGCATATTGATTACCTCTTCAGAAGCACTGTTCTCCTTCTCCCTATGGGAGAAGGTGGCCGAAGGCCAGATGAGGGGGCAGCAATGCCATATACATCAACGCTGCCCCCTCACATCGGCTATTTTCATGGCGCATCCTCCATCACGCTACCGACGGCTTGTCTGGATTATCTTCAGCAGCCAGGCCATGTTCTCGCCCAGCACCTGCATGTTGCGAATCCCTTCCTCGTCCTGTTCCACCTCGCCGACCTCCCGGCCGATCCCCACGTTCCAGTAGCTGGCGCCGGGCACGACCATCTGGGTGATGTGCAGGAAGTGATGGATGGTGTCGAGGGCATGAATGGCGCCCCCCCGGCGTACCGCGATGACCCCGGCGCCGACCTTGCGCCGGTAGAGATTGCCATTGGCTCCCCCTACCCTGCCGGAACGGTCGATGAGCGCCTTGAGTTCGGACGTGATATCGGCGAAGTAGGTGGGCGAGCCGAGGATGATGCCGTCCGCGGCCGCCATCTTGCCGATGATTTCGTTCACGATGTCGCCGGTAATGGCGCATGTGCCGTCCAGGTTGGTGCGACACAGGTTGCAGGCGGTACAGCCCCGGATAATATGCCCCGACAATTGCACCAGTTCCGTTTCAATCCCCTCTTTTTCCAGCTCGGCGAATACCCGCCTGATGAGAATCACGGTGTTGCCGTCCTTGCGGGCGCTGCCGTTGATCGCTACGACCTTCATGGAAAACTCCTTTTCATGGTTGTAATGGGGTGGTTCGGATCTCCCGCATACTGAATCATATCTTAACTCTTCGAAGATTACCTACCTGTTATTTTGCTTGATGCAACGGCAGTGGCTTGTCGGGAGATCGCCTGTTCGTTCCTCAATTTTGCCTCCTTGTTAGTAATAGAACACCGGCGCGATGTAGAGCATCGGGAGTTGGGACAGGAGCAGACCGCCGGGCAGGCGCTTGGGAATTCCGGTGCCGGTGCCGACGTCAAGGACGGCATCACCCTGCGCCATTCCCGATAGATCGAGGATACGATTCACCATGTCCCTGTCGTGCCGGCAGATAGTGTCCCACTTCTCGGCGAGTACGTTGAAAAAGGCCCGGTGTCCCATAGGCTGTTCCTGGTGTTGCGGCCGGCATCGCTCCCGTTGCCGGGATGTATCGTATCCGGCCGGGCTCACGACTCAATTGAGGTTATCCGGATTGAGCGGATGCGGTCAGACGGATGGGGACGAAAAAAATGAACTCGCACCAGGACGGCAGGAGGTGAAGAAGGCTTTGAACATATTCAATTCATGGGAAAAGGAACGGCGTCCGGGCCACTACGGCCCGGACGCATGACGTTTACTGGAAGTCGGACATGATGGCGGAATAGATGTCTTCCACCAGGCGCAGGCCCCCGGTATACCCGACATAGGAGCGATCGAAGACCAGCCGGTCGCTGACCGGCATGGACACGGAGAGGGCAAAGCCGTTCAACTCCTTGGCCAGTGTCCGTTCCCACGCTGAACCGAGGATCAAGGGCCGGGACCGGAACTTGGTGGCCCGGAGTTCCTTCTGCACCGCGCCGCCGTCCGGGGTGAACAGGACTTCAGCGCCGATCCCCTCGCCCAGGTCCTTGAAGTATTCCCCCACCTCCTCCTGAAGGTGATCGGGAATGCCGTCCACCACGTAGAGACGGTCGGGAATCAGGCCCAGGTCGCTGACCAGGAACTTGGCCAGGGCCAGTCCATAGGTGCTGTCCGTAATCGTGGTGAAATGGCGCGGCAGGAAGCGCGTCTCCAGGAGCACTTCCGCGGCCCGCTCGATGAAGTGGTAGTAGTGATCCTCACGCTCCTTGATGAATTCCTCCACCCTGTTCCGGTCGAGGTCGGCGTACTCCGCCACGGCGCGGAGAAATTTGCCGGTCTCGGTGGGGCCGATGGGGAGTACCGGGTAGTGCAGGAATGGCGTGCCGAATCGCTCTTCCAACTGCTGCACGCCTTTCAACCCCACCCAGGGGGATATCAGCAGGTTGAACTGGGCCGCCGGCACCCGGTCCAGGGCCGTGACGCCGCCGCCAGGGCCGAAGATCACGTTCGGCGTGAGCCCGACGGCACGGAGCAGTTCCGCAAGGTCGGCGTAGACACCGGTCCAGAACGGGTCCTGGAACGGGACCACGGCCCATATGTTGACCAGGCCCGGTATCTTCCCGGCGGCAGGTTGCAGGTACTGACCGAAGATCGCGGCCAGAACCAGTTCGTGGCCGATGAAGTTGGAGCCTTTGAAACCTCCGGTTTCGGCCCATACGATCGGTTTTCCCTGCTTCTGGAAGCGGCGCACCACATCCCCCACGTCGTCGCCGACGATGTCGGAGGTGCAGCCGGTCAGCACCGCGAAGAAGTCGGCATCGATCACCTTGAAGGTGTTTTCGATGACCTCTTCGAGCTTGTCGGTGGCGCCGAAGACCACGTCCCGTTCCGTGGCATTGGTGCAGGGGACCGTGTGCCCCCCGGCATACCCGGAACCTTGCCCGCCGTTTTGCAGACCGATTGCTCCCCATAGCTTCTGGCCGCAGCCGGGGCCGGCGTGAAGCACCGGGATGGCGCGCTCAATGGCGAGAACCGACTGAAGACCTCCCAGCGTGCAGACGTGGCGTACCTGATCGATAATCTGTGTCATTAGAAACCCTCCGCGTTCAGCAGCGAAAAGCTGTCCTGGGCGATCCACCAGTCGCTGTAGGGGAGCTTGATCCGTTCTGCCAGTTTTCGTGCCAACGATCTGTTGGTCAATTTGTCGATAATAACGTTGCCGAAGTTGAGAATACCGTTGAAACCGAAGGCGGCATATTCGTCGGTGATCATGTAGGAAGCGATCCCCATCTTGGTCGCCCAGACCGACGAACCGCCGTGGCGCGTGACGTAGATGTCGGGCTTGAGCTTGCCGAGCAGGTTGACGATCTCGTAGTTCTGCTGGTCCCCGACGCTCACCTGCAGGCTTTCGTCTGCCTCGGCCAGTCGTTTCGTGGACTCCGGCACCTCGCCGTGGTCGTAGTTCTGGTCAAAGTGCCAGGTGGCCGCCCAGAGCACCTCCACCCCCAGCTCCCGCAGGACACGGGTGTAGTTGTGGCCGAAGCTCGGCCCCATCCCGATCACGGCGGTCTTCCCCTTCAGCCTGGCGCGGATCTCTTCCAGTTCCGGCGCTATCCGCGCCTCCTCGGCGGCGATATGGGCCTCCACAGCGTCTTCAGCCTCCAGTAATGTCCCCAGGGAGCGGAGCCAGTTCTTGTAGCCGCTAATGCCGTGGGGCTGTTCGGTGTTGACGTAGGGGACGCCGTAGTGCTGCTCCAGGCCGTTGCCCAGGTAGCTCCCCAGGGTGCCGCAGATGCTCACGGTGGCCCGGGCCTCGGAAATCCTGCGGATCTCTTCCACCGTGCTGTGCTGGAGCAGGAAGACCGGCTCCACCCCGAGCTTGGAGAAGGTATTGATGATCTCCTTGCGGGCGCTGCCGCGGAAATTGACGAAATTCACCTTGTTGGATTTGACATCGGAACGCGGCGGCGCCACGATTCCGTGCAGAACCGCATGAAACGCCGCGTCGAAGCCGCTGGCCCAGACCTTGGTCTTGAATCCCTCGCAGAACGCGGGCACCAGGGGGATGTCCAACTCCTCCTTCAACTCGTTCAGCACGCTCTGGATATCCTCGCCGATGATCCCGGACACGCAGGAGGCGGTGACGAAGATCGCCTTCGGCTTGTAGCGCTCATAGGCCTGGAGGATCGTGTCGCGGAGCTTGTCCGTGGCGCCGAAGACCGTGTCCCGCTCCTCCAGGTTCGTGCTGATGATCTGGACGTTGGTGTAGTCAAGACCCCGGAGACGCGCTCCGGACTTGAAGTTGACATTGCCCGCCACCGAGTCGGCCGCACAGCCGACCGGCGCATGGTTGACGACGAGCGCATCGGAGATGCTCCCGAGCTGGTTCTGGCAGCAGCCGGACGAACAGGCGCTGGCCTGGGTGAAACAGCGTTCGCGATTTCCCACGCCACAGTTCGTGGCCCGCTCATGCAGGTCGCCGATGGTGCCGACGTAGCCGGTTACGGCGCCGAGCCGGTTTTCCCGGATCGGCACCTCATTTCGTTTGATGTCGATTATTGCCATGGTATCTCCTTTTTTCAGCCTGTTATGTTGATGCAAGCACGAATGATTTCATCTGAAACAGCTCGGGCGGCGTGGCAACTCCAGAGCCTTTTCATTCAAGTCACCGATGGCGCCGAGCCGATTTTCCCGGATCGGCACCTCGTTTCGTTTGATGTTGATCGTAGCCATGAAGTCTCCTTTTTTCAGAGAGATACACTGATTCGGGTTCGCATGTTCGTACCCGGGTCAAAAAAAAGAGACCGAATGAATATCATTCGGTCTCTTGGGTTCAAGTCAACCTAAACTATATATTTGATAGATATGTAGAAGGTACTTTATATTCTTTGGTTCTTCATGTCAACAGTAATTGTGACGGCTACTATCGTCTTCCGGAACGACCTGGCAAGCAGGGCATACAACCCGTTTCAGTATGCATGGTCATACCCGTTGACGATCAGAGTATGAAGTCCGTGGTCAGGAAATGGGACTTGCGGTCCCTGACGATGCCGTTGATGATTTCCCGGTTGACCTCGGTCTCCCTGGCGGCCACCACGATGCGGATGGAGAAGATCCTCAGGGCGTCGGCCACCGACTGGGTCCCCTCGGCCGAATTCTTGCGGCCGTTGAAGGGGAAGCTGTCCGGACTGCGCTGGCACTGGCTGTTGATGTTGATCCGGCACACCTGGTTGACCAGGGCATCCACCAGCCGGGCCAACTGGTCGCTGTCCCTGCCGAAGATGCTGGCCTGCTGGCCATAGGGTGAAGCGACCACATAGTCGATCGCTTCACTGATGTCGTCGAACGGTACCACCGGAATGACAGGGCCGAACTGTTCTTCGTGGTAGACCCTCATGGCCGGCGACACCGGGAAAAGCAGCGCCGGATAGACCAGTGAGCCGCTGGCGACACCGCCGTCCGGATTCGTCACCCGGGCGTCGTGCCGGAGGGCGTCCTGCACCAACTCTTGCAGAAAGGCCGGCTTTTCCGGCTCGGGCAGCGGTGTGATGGTCACCCCCTCGTCCCAGGGCATGCCGCATTTCAGCGCCTTGATCCCCTCGGCCATCGCGGCGATGAACTTCTCCGCGATGGTGCGGTGGACAAAGATGATCTTCAGCGCGGTACAGCGCTGGCCGTTGTAAGTCAAGCTGCCCCGGATGCACTCCTGCACCGTCTGGCCCAGGTCGGCATCCGGCAGGATAACGGCCGGGTTCTTGGCATCCAGTCCGAGCACGCAGCGCAGGCGGTGGGGCCGGGGATGGATGGCGCGCAGGGCGTCGGCCACCTTGTGGGTGCCGATGAAGCCGAGCACATCCACCTGGCCCGAGGCCAGCAGCGGCGGGACGACCGTCTCGCCTTCTCCGTAGACCGTGGTGATCACTCCCGGCGGAAAGGCGTCGCGGAACGCCTCCAGCAGCGGCTGGAAAACCAGTATCCCGAAACGGGGCGGCTTGAGCAGGATGGTGTTGCCCATGACCAGCGCCGGGATCAGGGTGGTGAAGGTTTCGTAGAGCGGGAAGTTGTACGGCCCCATGCAGAGCACCACCCCCAGCGGGGCGCGACGGATCTGGCCGATGATCCCTTGCTGGATGGTGAAGCGGGACGACTGCCGGTCCAGTTCCTTGAGCGCGTCCAGGGTGTCCCGGATATAGGCCAGGGCCCGGTCGAACTCGGCCGTGGCCTCTTTGACCGACTTCCCGATCTCCCACATGAGCAAACGGACGATCTGGTCCTTCTTTTTGCGCACCGCGGCGGCAAAGCGTTGCACGCAGAGGATCCGCTCCCCGACCGCCATGGTCGGCCAAGCCCCTCGGCCGTTGTCGTAGGCTCGCACGGCAACGCCGAGAGCTTCCAGGGCCGCGGCCTCGTCCAGCAAAGGGGCGCTGCCGATCAGGGTTCCGGAGTTCGCACCCCTTCCCCGGACATGGATCGGCGAATGGATCTCCTGCAACGGACCGTGCCAGCGGCGCAACTCGCCATCGATCAGGTAGCAGTCCTGACGGATCGCTTCGGGGAGGCGGAAGGCGTCGGGGATGGCCCGCTCCTCCGGGAACAGTGCGGCAATGCTCTTTTTCATGCGGCTAGCTTCCTCGTGGTGTGATTGTGTCTTCCAGCGCACCGGCAGGGTGCCGGCATTGGACGGCGCTCTCATCCGGCCTGTCCGGAAGCGGGGATTTGGCCAGCCTGAGCAGCGCATCGCCCAGGAAGAGCGCCAATCCGCTCCAGATCAGGATGAAACTGATCAACTGCGTGTTTCCGAACGGTTCGCGAAAGACGAACACCGCCAGCAGGAACTGCAGTGTCGGCGCCAGGTACTGCATCAGCCCGATGGTTACCAGCCGCAGGCGGCGCGCGGCCGCGGCAAACAGCAGGAGCGGCGGCGTCGTGGCCAGGCCGGCCAGGGGCAGCAGCAGATCCAGGCGCGGATGGCCGGACAGGAAGCCCCCCGCCCCTGTCCAGCCGCGGTACAGCAGATAACAGAGCGCCGGCACGAACACCAGCAGGGTTTCCACCGCCAGCCCCTCCAGGGGGGCGACCGGGGCCTGTTTGCGCAGATAGCCGTACAAGGCGAAACTGATGGCCAGAAACAGCGCGATCCAGGGCAGATGGCCGATGGACAGGGACATGATCCCTACCCCGGCGGCGGCCAGGAGCACACTGAACCATTGGCACGGCCGCAGCCGTTCTCCCAGGCAGAGGCATCCCAGGAGCACCGAGATCAGGGGGTTGATATAGTAGCCCAGGCTGGTCTGCAGCACTTCGCCCTTCTGAACGGCATAGATGTAGACCGGCCAGTTGCTGGTGATCAGCAGCGAGGTCAGCGCCAGGGTCCCGACCAGGCGCGGCCGGCAAAAGACCTGCCCGACAGTGCCGATACGCCGGGTAATGGCTGCGATCAGCAGCAGTACCGCCACCGACCAGACGATGCGGTGCGCCAGAACCTCCAGCGGAGGGATGCCGGTGACGCTCTTGAAGTAGAGCGGCATCACCCCCCAGGTGGCATAGGCCACAAGCGCATAGAGCACACCGCTACGGGCGTCCGCAGTCCCGCCCGGCGTCACGGTCCGGCCTCGCACGCGGCCGGGACCGGATCGAGAGCGGCCGGCCTGCATGGATGTCCGGAAGTCGTCAGCCATAATGAGCGGGGAATGTCCATTTTCAATTCTTTCCGCTACCGCGATGCCGCCAGCCGGAAGCCGATATAGCTGCGGCGGAACTCGGGCTTGTTCCTCAGGCGCTGGGCGGCCCGGGCGTCGATAGGCGCCGAGTTCCACGATCCGCCCCGCAGGACGCGGTAGCTGCCGTCGGCCGGCCCTTGGGGATTGACGTGGGCGCGTTCGCGGCGTTGGTCCCCGCCGTACAGGCCGTCCAATGGCCATTTCCTGGTGCTCTCGCGGTAATAGCGCTCTCCGTAATAATCGGACGCCCACTGCCAGACATTGCCGACCATGTCATAGAGCCCCAATCCGTTGGGCAGAAAACTCCCTACCGGTGAGGTGTACCTGAAGCCATCGCTCTGCTCGGAGGTCCGCCACTCCGCGGAGGAGTTCTTGTCGCAGAAATTTCCGTACTTGAAGAAAACCGCGGGATCGCTGAACCCTGCAAAACGCTCCTGCCGGCCGCCGCTGCGGGCCGCGTATTCCCATTCAGCCTCTGTCGGAAGCCGGTATCGGCGACCCGTTTCTTTCGAAAGCCATTCGGCAAATTCCGTGGCATCGTTCCATGAAACGCAGACTACCGGATGGTCGTCATCCTGATAATAGCCTGGGCTGCGCCAACTTGTCGCGGGATCATAACTCCAGACATTCCCCTTCTCCACATAACAACCACCGCCCTTTTCGGCGTCGGTGCGGTACCCGGTGGCGGTGACGAAGGCGCGGAACTGCCCTTTGGTGACGGCGTACGCGCCCAGGGCAAAATCCGCGACCCGGACTTCATGGGGTGGTGCTTCATCATTGTCTCCCTCATTGAAGAGATTTCCCATGATGAAGCGACCGCCTTTGACCGCCACAAACTTCATACCGGTGACCGAATCGACTAAGCTGTTGGGCTTTTCGGCAACGGACACCGGGCCTCCGGCATGTGAAAGGGATGTTTTCGGTTTTCGTCCCGACTCCATGGCAGCCGAGACAGGATACGAAGCCACGGCACATCCAACGGCAATTGAAACGAGAATGGCTCTCAACGCCACATGCGCCTCCGGAAATATGACCGATGTGGATTATGGTATGAGCCTGTACAAGAAAAAAAGACCGGGGAACAGTCTCCTCGGCCTCCAGTTTATCCAGTCAGCGATGTGTCACGACTATATAACTATTAATTATATAGATCGATATACCTCTGTGCGGATAAAGTCAAGAAAAAGAGTCAGAATTGTCATGTGGAGCCCGGTTCTCCATCCATCAGCGGGACTTGATTCTACGGTTCACGGGAAAGGGGATTATCTTGGATGGCCTGTTGCCCTCCGGCCGCGGGGCTTGTGCCGTAACGGCCGGCTTGCCGACGGCATGATGCGACGGCAGATAATAGAAGAAAAGCTGAAAATAGGAACTGGCGACTTGGGAAACATCGTTCAGAAATCTCGATACCACACATTCGATCATGCTCAGCGATATATTTCCGTCATCCGGAATGGGCAGTTTATAAACATACTGCAGGCCAACGCCGCACAGGTCATCATCCAGCCTGCATTCATGCATCCTGAATGACCCGATGTATCCGCCTTCCGCCAACTGCTTTAAAAAATCCCGAAACTCCCAGTAGGCATAATCCGGTTCGCCAAGATTGGTTTGGCACACCAGCGAGGCCTCATATCCTCCATGGAGAGATTCGGAAACGGTGACGGAAAAACTGACCGGTATCCCCTCCAGGTAATCATCGACAGTGATGTCAATATAATGGAACCCGGAAAAGTGGTAGGAGTGGTGTGCCGATTCCGTAGGCGGCATGCGCAGTTCACGCTCCATGAACCGGCTCATGCCACCGGAATTGGTTGTCTGATATTCATGCAGGATCTGTTCAATGACCGTTTGAGCTAAAGAACCGGTGCCACCATCTGTCATCCGAGAGGCCATATGGTTACCCACGCAATGGAAATTTATCGGCTCGGTCGCTATGGACAGATTTTACCACCATTCCTGTCCAAACACAATCCGCTACCCGACAGATTCCATGGCCTCCCGGCTAGTGAAACCGTCTTTGCCCAAACCTGCAAAACGGTACGTTAGAACCAGTGCGCCAGCAACGGCCACCACTCTCGATGAATGCCGAGAGTATAGGTCTCTATTTCCGCATCGCCATCAAGCGGAAGACCGGAGCGCCAAATCTCGCCGCAGTTTCCGCCCGGCGGCACATCGTGCATCTCGGTCGTGTCACCGGCAAAGCAATTCATACGTACCCTGATCGGTTTGTGGGCGGAAGTGCGAAGGAAGTTTACCATACAAGTATCCCCTGGCTGTTCGTGTCCCGTTCCGCATCGTTTGGGGAGGTGGACGGCGGCGGGTGCAGGACCGCCGCCGTCGCTGATGCGGGAACCCGCATCACCTCTCAACCGTTTCAGGCCTTTTTCTTGGTTTTCTGTTTCTTCGGATTTTCCTGTTTGGCTTTGTCATCATTACCATAGGCCTCGAACTGATGGGTAATCAGGCTGGCCGAGGTCACCTTTCCTTTCGGTATGACCTTGTGATCCTCAAGATCCTTGATCCAGGCGTCGTTTTGCGCCTCTATGATGGTGGCGTCCTCGGCATAGTAATGGTTGCCGGTGACCGGGACGCCGATTACCTCTTCAACCCACTTGGCGGTTTTTTCAGGATTGGCGTTGGCCCAGCGCTGTCCCCTTTTGATGGCCCTTACGAAACCGGCAACTTCCTTGGGATGTTTCTTGATGAAGTCGTCGGTAAAATAGTAATATCCGACCCCGGCGGCCGGTCCCAGGCCGGCCTCGGTCGAATCGGCTATCTTGACCGCCTTGGCATCCTGCATTCCCTTGTAGAACGGAGGATGGACACCGCCGACATCCACCAGGCCCTGCCGCAGAGCCTGGATGGCTTGGACATCGGGCATGGTTACCCACTCGACCTTGTCGCGGGGAATGCCGTGCTTCTCTAAAATCCGGTTTGCCAGGAAATCCGAACATTGGTTCTTGGTGATGGTGGAAAATTTGATCTTGCCGGGAATCTTCTTCAGGTCGGCAAAGCTCTTGACGTTGGGATATTTGGCCGGGTTGACGAACCACCACATGTGGCGAAACTTGGGATCTATGGAAGGCGCCGGATCAATCCCGCCGCGCACCACACCGGTAATCCTGGCGCCACCCGCCTTGGCAACCGCGAGTGAGTTGGGATGAGCTCCGGACACATCGTTATCCCCCCTCAGAATGGAGGGGATTACCAGCGCCGGCTGGGTCTCTCCGGTGTACTGCATCTTGATCCCTTCTTCGGCAAAATAGCCGAGCCGGTCGGTGACCAGCCAGGGGGCCAGACCGCAGTTCTTGAGGGTCGGCGTCTTGATGACGAACAATTCCTTCTGCGGCGCTGCCTGCGCCCTGGTTCCCCACATTGCCGCCGAGGCAACGATCATCGCCAGTGACAATACACCTGCCAACCACCATGTTGTTTTCATGACCATTCTCCTTGAGTTGATGTACGTATCCGGGCTTTCAGCCACGGTCGGGTAGTTCAAACGAAAAGAGGCCAAGGGTCTCCCCTCAGCCTCCAGTGTTCCGGTCAGCAATTCGCATAAACAAAAAAAGGCCGGGGATCAATCCCGGCCTCCAGTTTCCTGGTAAGCGCACAAACTATTATTTCTACAATAACTATAAACTTAGATACATCACTCAACAACAAAAGTCAATTACAAAACAGGCCGCCCGTGCTGAAGATTGGTTCTTCTCAGATTTCTGCTTGATACACCTTTATTCCGCCCTGGCCAACCGTCCAGGATCGCCGGTGACGCGGATGTATTCGAGAATGACATCCGCGACCGCATCCATGCCGCAGACCGCCGTATTGATGCTGAGATCGTACTGGCCCGGTTCCTTCCAGTCTCTGCCGGTCACCGCCCTGAGATAGCGCTCCCGGCTCCGGTCCTGCTCTTCCACGGCCCGGCGGGCTTCATGTTCCTCGGAAAGGCTGTATATCGACATCAGCCGGCGCACCCGGTCCGGCAGGGGGGCGTGGCAAAAGACCCGCACCACGCCGGGCAGCTCCTTGAGAATCGATGCGCCGCCGTGACCGATAATCACCGCACCCGCGCCACCGCGCACCGCGTTGCGGATGATTTGGGCCTCGGCCGTAAAGAGTTCCTCATCCTCGGGAAATGGAAACGGGGGCGGGGCAAAGTCGTTTTCCGGGGTTCCCGCGCTGAACGCCGCCAGCAATTTTTGACCGAAGGAGAGCACCCGTTCGTCACGGTTGGCAAGCTGCTTTTCGTCCTGGCGCAGACGGCGGGCCGCACCGACCAGTATCTCGTGGTCGAGACACGGCACACCCAGCCGGGCGGCCAGCCGTATGCCTATGTACAGCCCGCCGCAGGCGGTCATGCGCTCGATGGTAACGACCCGCGCCTTCAGGGGATTCCCGTCAGTCAACCATCACCTCCGCCGCCGTATCGCTCATGCGCGTCTTTTTCAGCAACAGGACGCAGGGGAGCGTGGCCAGAAACACCAGGGTAAGCAGTGAATAAATGTAATTGAACGAAAGCATGGCAGCCTGGCGCGTGACCAGTTCATCCAGGAGATGCAGGGTGCGCAGCTTGACCATGACCGGGTCCGCGCATTTTGCCTGCATGGCCGTGGTGACCTGCTCGATCCACTGGGTGGCCTGCCGGGAATAGGGGGTAATGTCCGCTACCAGCGTAACCCGCTGGATATTCTGTCCCCGCGTGAACATGGTCGCCGTGAGGGCGATGCCGATACTGCCGAAGACCTGGCGAAAGACGTTGTACAGGCCGCTGGCCGCCATCATCCGCGTCCGCTCCACCGTGGAAAGGGCCGCGGTGCTGACCGTCACGAAGGTGGTGCCGAACCCGACCCCTTGCAGGGCCTGGATGACGAACAGGTTCCAGTAACCGGCGTCCAGGGAGAGGTGCGACATCAGAAAGAAGGATGTGGATGAGACCAGCAGCCCGAAAATCACCAGCACCTTTGGTCCCAGCCGGTTATAGAGCCGTCCCACTACCGGCAGGGTAAACCCCATGGCGATGCTGCGGGGAAGCAGGATCCAGCCCGATTCCATGGCCGGATATTTCAATATCTGCTGCAGGAAGATCGGCAACAGGAACATGCTGGCGTACAGCCCCATGCCGAGCATGCTGCTGATAACGACCCCGGAAACGAAATTCCGGTTTTTCAGCAGGGTCAGGTCCACGACAGGGCGCTCCGTGGTCAACTCCCGGACCACGAACAGGACAAGCCCCGATACGGCCAGGAACAGCAGGGAAATGATGAAGCCGGAATCGAACCAGTCGTTGGTTTCCCCCTGTTCCAGCATCAGTTGCAGGGAACCGAGGCCGAGCACCAGCAGGAACAGTCCGGCCAGGTCCATGCGGCCCCGGTCGCGCACCAGGTAGGGGGGGTCGTGCAGATGGCGCATGACCATGAAAACATTGATAATCCCCAGGGGGATGTTGATATAGAAGATCCAGGGCCAGGAATAGTTGTCCGTCAGCCATCCCCCGAAGGTCGGCCCCAAAGCCGGACCGATCACCACCCCCAGGCCGAAGATACCCATGGCGGTTCCCTGTTCATGGGGCGGGAAACGCTCCCGGAGAATGGCCTGGGACAGGGGGGCCAGGGCGCCGCCGCCGATCCCTTGCAGAATCCTGGCAAAGACCAGCATCGTCAGGCTGGTGGCCATACCGCACAACAGCGAGCTGGCCGTGAACAGGATGACGCAGGCCAGGTAGAAGCGTTTCCGGCCGAAGCGGGTGCTGACCATGGCGATCAGCGGCGTAATGATCACGTTGGAAAGGATATAGCCGGTGGACACCCAGGAAATCTCCTCGACGGACGCTCCCAGACTACCGCGCATGGAGGGGACGGCCACGTTGACGATGCTGGAGTCGATGGCGTTCATCATCGTGCCGAGCATGACCGTCAGGGTCAGTATCCATTTTCCGGTTTCCCGTTGTTCCATGAATAAACCGGGTTACGAGAACCGCGCCGGGTCCAGGGGCCAGCGGCCATACTCCCGGGCCGCGGCCACCAGGGCATGGATGTTTTCAGGCGGAGTATCGATGGGCAGGCCACACCCCAAGCCGAGGATGTACCCCTTGGGGCTGTCCCAGGCCTTGGCCAGGCATTCCCTGGCATTGGCCCGCACATCGTCCGGCGTGCCCAGGTACATGACCGCCGTGGGACGGATATTGCCCAGCAGCGCCACCCGGTGGCCGACACGCTCCTTGGCTGCCCCGATATCGATGATATCGTCCAGCGACAGCACTCCGACGCCGGTATCGGCCATGTCGTCCCAGATCTTTGTCGTATTGCCGCAGATGTGCAGCGAGGGCGGCACGCCGGCAAAGGCGGTTATGCGCTGCACCGTCTCCTTGAGGTACGGCAGGGCGAACTCCCGGAACTGGCGCGGGCTGATCATGGTGGCCGAAGCGGTCGGATCGGCCAGGCCGGGGCGGGCGCCGACCTGGATCGCCTTTTCGGCAAAGCGGACAATGCTTTCGGTGGCGAGGCGCAGCAAGCGATGGGCGAATTCGGGATTTTTGTGAAGATCGCGCAGGAACTGCTCGGTGCCGCGGATGTTGGCGGCTGTGGTGAAAGGCCCGGAGGTGGTCATGGACAGCGGCACCTGGTCACCCACCTCCCGGCTTACAATCGCGGCGGCCTCCAGGAACAACGGCAACCGGCCATCCTTCTCCGGGTCCGGGATCTTCAGGCGGTCCAGGTCCGCCTCTTCCTTGACGACATAGTCCGCGATGTACGGCGTGCTGTCGGGAAAGGCCACCGTGCTGCCGATGGCCTCGGGGATGCCGGAAAGACCCGGTCCGGTATTGACCAGGTCGGCCCCGTATCTCCGCCATGCCGCGATCTGCCCCTTGGCCAGCAATTGGGCCGACCGGTTGTACTCTCCGACGCTTACCCCGATCACCCGGGCGGCATGGTCGCTGATCAGCAGGTTGACCGGGATGCGATCGTAGGGCTTGCCGCTCAGGGCGGCCACGGTGCGTTCCCTGGAGGTCATGGTTTCAATTGCCGCCGACATGATAGGGTTACCTCTCTTCTGCTGGATTGCTGTGGTGGGTGGGGTACCGGAAGCGGCCCCGCACGTGGGCAACAAGGGTGTCGATCAGCCGGCCTCTCCGGCTGTAGGCCTCCAGCGCCCGGCTGACATCCCCCTGCACGGCAAAGGCCATGATTCCCCTGGTGCGGAGAAAGAGCGCCGTTTCCTTCGGCACACCGGCGGCCAGGATGACGCCCACATCGGCCAGCAGCAGCGCCGCGGCCTGGGGTATCAGCGGCAGGTGTTCACAACGGGGCCGGGGCGGCGTCGAGCGCTGCTCCACAAAGGTGCAAGCGCCCTTGTCGTCGAACCGGTAGATATGAAATGTGCCGGGCGTATCGAGACGGCCGTCGATGACAACGCCGTCGCTGCTGGCAATGGCGACAAGGGCCATCGGCGCCTCCCGTTACAATGCTGGAGCGGGCAGCCGCATTACTTGCAGCCGCCTTTCGAAGAGCAGCCACCGCCGCACCTCTTCTCGGCTGAATAGCCATCGGGAAGGCCGGGGATCGCCACGTCGAGTAGTTTGTGGCGTTTGCCGTAGGATGCGAGCGCCCTGTCCACCGGGCCTTTCAGGGCAAAGGAACGGATGCCCCGCCGGGTCAGGGCGCCCTGGGCGTTCGGCCCGATCTGGGCTGCCAGCACGGCGTTCACGTCGCTCAATTGTTCCACGGCCGCATCCGAGCCGTGGGCCCCTTCGGCGCCGGGCTTGATTTCGCGCTGTTCCACCAGGCGCGACGTGCCGTCATCCTCCACTTCGTAGATGTGGAACGCCCTTGCCCGTCCGAAATGCTCGTCAACACTGTTTCCGTCATTGCTTGCCACGGCTATTTTCAGCATGATGCATCTCCTCTCATGTCATAATTTCGATGATTGATACCATACGAAAAAACCGGAGGCTCGCATCGTGTATCGTGACGGGAGCCTCCGGTTGTCCGGTTGGCATAAAATATAATTTCTACAGTTTTGATAGTTTTTATAATATCGCCGTTACATTTTTGTCAAGGAGTTTATTGCCCATTACCTGGTTTAAACAAGGGGATACTACCCATCCCGAGAGAATCGAAAGCCCATGCGTATATTCATTCACGGGCTTTCGACCGTTTCATTTTTTCGGGCGGGTCAGTTGTCCATTTCCGGTGGTTGACGAACCAGCACCACCGGCATCCTTTCACACCGCCGGCAGATAGAGGTCGAGCCCCTGGGGAAAGTTGAGGTTGTCCACGTGTCCCGAAATCGAGCCGTCCTCGCTCTTCAGGTGGATGTGGATGGCGCTGTGGCCGGGTGTGAAGATCCCCCGATGGTTACGGGAGTGAAAACCGATGATCTCGACACCGGTCTCCTCCAGGGTAAACTTCACCTTGGCCTTTTCATGCAGTTCCGGCGAATGGGTTTCACGGTCGGTCTTGTTGAGGACATGAAACACGACCCGGTCCGGCTGCCCCCTCAGGAGAAAGGGAAACGGCGCTTCGAGGTCAATGCCGTACTGCGCCGCCAATGCCGGCAGTTCGGTTTCCAGGGTTTTTTCATCGACGATGTCTTCGGGCAGGGTCACCCGCTGCCAGCGCGGCACCTGGGAATAGACCAGAAAGCAGGCGCGGTTATGGAAACTGTTCTCCACCGCCAGGCCGCCGTCCTGCTGGACCCGTGCAACGTACGGCCGGGAGTCGAGGATGGTTACCTCCCCCGTGACCTTTTCCAGCGGCCCCAGGCCATACAGGCTGTCCAGGCCCGCCAACGCCTCCAGATCCACATGCCCGCGGATATCCCCGCCCAGCACGTCCTTCTGGGCCCCCTGCCATTGGACTTTGAAGGGACCCGTTGCGCCGGCTCCGGCGCAGGAGCAGTCGCAACTGCCGATACTGCAATCAATGGTTGAAACGTTCTGTGTCATGAGACCCTCCCGGTTGGCTCTTTCAGTGCGCCGAAGGCGGCAAAACGACTGTTCTTATGGAGGATATCGACCCGCTCGAAGCCGGCTTCGCGCAGCAGATCGATCTGAAACGACAGCGGCCGGGGGGTATCCTCACGTTCGATGTTGGCGAAAATCTCGTCCCGGAAGGGACGGCCGCCAATTGACTCCAGATGGCGGCCGTGACGTTCCGTCATCAGATGAGCAACCTCAGGCAGTTCATGATCCACCAGATCATAAATCCAGAGGGAGCCACCCGGATGCAGCAACTCGTGAAAATGCCTGAAAACGCCCATCCACTCGTACTCGTCACGCAAATGATGGAGCACCGCCGAGGCAACGATGATATCGAAACCATCCTCGAAGCGGGCCTCGCGGATATCGCTCTCCACAAGGGTAACCCGTGACGCACCGGCTTGCAGGACCCGCTCTCCGGCCCGTTCCAGCATGGCGGGCGCCAGGTCCAGCAGCGTGACATCGAGTCCCGGCTTGCGGGAAAGGAACTTGACGCTCCAATTGCCGGCACCGCACCCCACATCCAGCAGCGTGACGGCATGGGGCGTCACCGCCAGGGCCGCCGATGTGATCAGGTTCAGGGCCACGAGCGAATCCACCGCCGCCTCATGCCCCTTGGCAAGGTCGGAAAACCGCTCCACATCGTTGTCAAAGCGGTTGCGAATCTGTTCCACGGTCATCTTGGACATACATGCACCTCTACCATTTGATCTGAGGGTCGGCAGCCACTGCATGTGTGGTGCCGAACACCTCTTTGGCAACCTCGTCCACCTGATGCAGATACGCCTCGTGCCTGAGCACGTCATCAGGCGACGATACGCCCCGGGCGCGGATCAGATGGGATTCTCCGAAGCTGTTCCGCTTCAGAAAGGCGGCATACTTGGGAAAGATATCCGCAAAGGCTGTTTCGTCCGGATTGCCCTGCGTCTGGATGAAAACGAGCTTTTTGCCCGGTTTCAACCGGCTGGGGGTCGGTGATGTCCGGTACTCCGGGGTGAAATAGGAAAAGGTACGGTCGATGAACCCCTTGAGCTGGCTGGTGAGGTCGCCGAAATAGACCGGCGTCGCCAGCACCAGGACATCGGCGGCGGCCACATCGGCCAGCACCTGGGTCAGGTCGTCGCGCAGGATGCAGTCCTCGCGGGAGGTCTTGCAGGCGTAGCAGCCGACACACCCTTTGTAAGTCAATGCCCCCAGCTCATGGACAACCGGCTTGTGTCCCTGTTCCTCGGCCCTGGCCAGGAATTTCCGGGCCAGTGTGGCGCTGTTTCCCTTGGGCCGGGGGCTCCCCAGCAGTGCGACGATTTTCATGTGATGCTCCTTTCAGGTTGGATATTCTTGAGTAGAATCCATCTCACGCCATAGCGGCGAAACATCCCCTCTCCCTGAGGGAGAGGGCTAGGATGAGGGGGAAACGCTGATGCTTCCCCCTCATCCGGCCTTCGGCCACCTTCTCCCTCAGGGAGAAGGAACGAGCCAGAGATCAGTACCAATCAGGTTTGATGTTTCCTTCACCTCAAGGTGAAACCAGTCAGCAGGACGTAGCCGCTGGCTATCGCCACCAGGATGGCGGTGCAGGCCATGGATACGACGGTCAGGGCCCGGCACAGGCCGGGCAGATCCTCCGCCAGGCTGGCGATCCCCTGGTAGCGGCTCAGCCAGCCGGCCCCGAAACCGCAGATGGCGGCGCCAAAAAGGGCGATGTAGACCGGGTACCCCACGAAATGATACTCCTGTTGCAGGATGCAGAACGGGCAGTGATGGGACGGCATCTGGTAGATGTAGAGCGAGATGACGGAGATTATGGCCGTAAGGGCCACTACCAGTTGCACGGCGTTGAGCAGGGCGAACAGCCCTCCTCCCCTCCCCCGCGCCAGGAACCATGCCCCGCAGAGCAGAGTGCCCCCTGATGAGGCGTAAAACAGCGCTAGCATCGGCAAGGGGGGCGCATTGACGATCTCCGTGGCGATGCCGCGCGAGGCGGGGCTGAACAGGCTGCCGCAGCAGGAGGTGATGATATCCGGCCGCAGCCCCAGGAAATAGATCCCTTGTATGACCGTTTCCGCCAGGATGAAAGGTGCCATCACCACCAGCAGGAGATACTTGGTCCTGATCAGGGGGTAATCGTACCCCAGGCTGTCGGCATGGTTCAGGATCAGCCAGAAACCGGCCAGGAGAAACGTGACGACCTTCAGAAGCAGCGTCGGATAGCCGAACGGATTGACGGTCAGGGTTCCCACGGCGCACATGGCGCCCACGAACAGGTGGCAGATGCTGTCGGCGGTGAAGATGAACAGGAACAGGGAGACCAGTTGAAAACCGAGAAAGTAGCTGACAATGGTGGATATCAGGTAGGTCTTGCGCTCCAGGGCCAACTGGGATTCGCTGCCGCTGGCGATGTCCCAGCGCCGGAGGATCTGGATGCCGTAGACCGTGGAATAGAGCACCATCAGGCAGATGAGCAGCGAAGAGACGAACAGCGCCAGGATGCTGGGGTGGAGGATCATGGGCGCGGCCCGGACGATACGATACGGCCGTCGCGCATCTCCACGACGCTGTCGGCCAGGTCGCTGTCATAGACGATCGGGTCGTGGCTGGAGAGGATGATGGTCTTTCCCTCCCCCTTGAGCCGGCGCATGATGGCCATGAACTCGTGGGACAGTTTCGTGTCCAGGTGGGCGGTCGGCTCGTCGGCGATGATGATCGACGGGTTGTTGATCAGGGACCGGGCAATGGCGGTGCGCTGGGCCTCACCCCCGGACAGCCACTCGACCTTGGCGTCCGCCTTGTGCTCCAGGTTGAACAGGGCCAGGGTTTCCAGGGCGCGTTTCCTGAGGCTGGGAAAACGCTCGCTGGTGGGATAGGCCGGGGTCATGACGTTGTCCAGCACGGTCAGCCCCTTGATCAGGTTGAACTGCTGGAAGATGAACCCGAAGGTGCGGCGGCGGATGTCGGTCAGGAAGCGCTCCGGCAGGCTGGTGATCTCGCGCTCCCCCAGGAAGATCCTGCCGGAGGTGGGGCGCGACATGCACCCCACGATCCCCAGCAGCGTGGTTTTTCCCGAGCCGCTGGGCCCCTTGAGGATGGTCACCCGGTGGAAGTCGATGGCGAGCGTGACCTCGCTGACGGCGGTAAACTCGTTGGGCTTGCCGGCGTTGAAGGTCTTGGTGATGTCACGGGCCGAAATCATGGACAGTCCTTTCAGCGCATGACCGCATCGGGGTCGATGGTTGCCGCCCGCCAGGACGGGACGATGGTGGTCACGGTGTAGGGCACCACGGTCAGAAAGAATATGGCCGCCACGTGGCCGAAATTGACGTACGGCACCAGCCGGAATTGCGGGTACAGGGTTGACCACCCCTTCAGCACCGGGGCGAACAGGAACGACGAGGCGAAAAACACGTGGGCGTAGGCCAGTATCATGCCGAGCAGGAACGCGGTCAGGGATATGGCCGACCCCTCCCAGAACTTCATCTGCAATACATCCGAGGTCTCCCACCCCACCGCCTTGAGGATGCCGATCTCCCTGCGCTCCTCGGCGGACAGGCCGGTGGCCTTGTCCCAGGCAAAGATCACGAACGCCAAGGCAGCCGCGCTGAAGATGACGATCACCAGCCCGGAACGCCAACTGAATACCGCGTCGTAGGTCCGCAGGATCTCGGTGCGCACGATGGGACGGCTGTCCGGCAGCAGCCGGGTGATCTTTTCGGCAATGGTGGTGTATTCCTTCGGGTTGCGCACCCTTAGCACCAGGTCCGTGGCCTGATCGGCGGAAATGCCCGAAAAATCGCGGTAATCGGCTTCGGAGATCAGGATCAGATCGGCGCTGATCAACTGGGATTCATCGGACAGGATCTTGCGGATGGAGAAGTTGCGCGGCTTGCCGTCATGTCCCGTGAACCCGATGATGTCGCCCGGATACGCCTCCCTGATCCTGGAAATGCCGCTGCCGATATCGATCTTTCCCGGTTCGGGAGGATCTTCCCGCGGCACCACCAGAGTGTAGTTGGCCAGGAAGTTCCCGTCATAGTAGTAGCCCCACAGGCGCGGCTGGACGGTGATGACGCCGCGGATATCCCTGATGCGATCGGCATAGGCGAGCGGGATCGGCTGGTAGCGGCCGGTCATGGTGCGCTGGACGATGATCTCCGGCGTCTCCCTGAGCACCTCCGTTGCCTCGCGCTTGAGGGCGTGGGTGAAGAAGAGCACCGAGGCCAGGATAAAGATGATCAGCGTATAGACCGCCAGTAATGAGCCGTTCTTCCCCTTGCGCCGCAGGAGCGAGGCGATGGTGAAGTCCAGGATATGTCGTTGCCGTTCCAGAGCGTCTCTCATGACCGTGTCATCCAATTCCAAATCAAAGCGTCTTCTGCGTTGGCTCGTCTTCGGCTCCTCAACATACTATTTGTATGCCTTCGTCGCCTCAATCCTCACCGCCTTGAATCCATCTTCGATTTTGAATTGGAATCAGGTGTGGGGGAGGTCCGGCCACCGCTCCGGAAGGAAAATGTTCAAATACCATGGGCGAATCCTGAAACGGCGTGAACCGGTCGGCCATGGACAGGTGCCGCGTGTAGCTGGCCTCGCTGAACAGGCACAGATCCGTCAACTCCAGGTTTTTCACCATCAATGACATACGGACGAGCCTGGGGGTCGCGGCGACAACGGCAAAACACGAATAGGCTCCGAGCCCCGCCATGACCGCCAGCAGCGTCCCGGTAACAGCCAGATACAGTGCGGAATGGCTGAATCGCATTATTCAGCAAGCCCCTTGATAACGGTAGGCGTAATATCCTTGAAGCGAAGGATGGCCTTGCCGCTATGATCTTTTTTGAAATCCCTGGCCTCGGATTCCTTGGCAAAGGGAATCAATTCCCGTCCCATGGGGCCGAAGACGTTGCTGCCGGCCACGTACCAGGCGGAGAGGCCGTCGATAGGGGTCATGGTATAGTAACCGGTCACAAAGACAGCCGCCACGTCGGACGGTTTCTTCCTGGGGTTGTATCGCGGGAGCGCATGGTAATAGGTGAACAGGTCCTTGGGCCCGTCGAAAAAGGCGACCGTGCCGTCCCTGAACTGGATCTGGGCCGCGAAATCCGGATACTTTGCCACAAACATGCCGCACACCGGGCATTTGTCTTTCGGCCCCGGTACACGCGGCTTCAGGTCGGCCGCTGCAACGACAGCCGTCAGACATACCAGCGTCAACAGAACAACACCTATCGACAATCTCCGCATAACTATCCCCTTTGTCCTTCCCGCTCCTACTGGGCAGCCGCTTTCCAGGCCTCATCGAAGGCAGCGATCTTTCCGCCGTTCTCCTTGACGAACCGCTCCGCCCCCGCCTTGTCCGAGAACGCCCATTTGGCCGTGGCGCTCATGACCCCCCGTTTTCTGCCGCCAATGACCCAGGTCGCCTTTTCGGCGTCGATCAGCTTTTTGCTGGTGTAGTCAGCCACCTTGATACTCTGCACCTTTTTGGAGGCATTGTCGGCTACCGCCTCATGGGCGCAATTGATGCTGCACGTCCCCACGGTCGTGCCGTCCGCAAAGGTAATCAGGACACGGCTGGATGCGAATACGGTCCGGTCCATGCCGCACACCTGGCAACCGGCCGGGGCCTCAATTTTCGAGTCGCTGGCGGTTGCGGCGGGTCGATCCATGCAGCAGCGGCATTTTGCCGGGGGAGCGCCATCCTGTTTGTCGCCATGACCATGGGCGGATATGCACCAGGCAAACGCCAGGCAGAATATCGCGGTAATGACTGCCATTTTTTTTCTCACACGCCACCTCCCGGAAGATCGTTATCACATGTCCTGTCACAAGTAACGCTGTATGATGCTTTCCAGCTTTTTCGTATCAACCACGCCGATCAGCTTTTCCCTCAGCACGCCCAGTTTATCAATAATGAAGATCGTCGGCAACACCTTGATGCCGAATTGATTTCTGCCCACTTCCAGATCGGTGTCCAACAGCGCCTCGTACGGCAGTTGATTGGCAGTGATGACACGTTCGGCAATTGCCCTGCCCTGCCCCTCGTTCACCGCCACAAATACCAGCGAGCGCCCTTGCCGGGCCGCAACGAACGGTTTCAACGCAATCATCTGCTCGGTGCAGCCGCACAGGTTGTTCCAGAAAAAAAGTACGGTTGTCTTGCCTTTGAACCGGGCGGTGTCAACCTTTTTACCCGACAGGTCCTGCAGGGTGAAAGTGGCCACGGTTTCGCCGATACGCGGCGCCCGGGCCTCCGCGCTGCCGACGGCAAGAAAGAGCAGCGTCACAAGGGTCACGATATGCTTCATGGGCCTTCTCCCGATGCGGTCTTCAATTTCAGATAATCCTCGTTCACGTCCACATCCCACACGACGAGCCGCCTCTCCAGAAGCTTCAACAGCGCGTCGGTGACCACGGCCATCGCGGTCAATACTGCCGCCCCGGCAAAGATCCGGGTGATATTGTAGTTTTCCTGGCTCTGGACGATCAGCCAGCCGAGACCGTTACTCCCCCCCATCATCTCCGAGGCCACCAGCATGATGAAGGCATAGCCGGCGGCCAGGCGCAGCCCGGTAAAGATCGAAGGAGCCGCCGAAGGGAGTATCACCCGCACGAACAACTGCCCGCGTCCAAGCCCCAGCGAGCGGGCCGCCTTCAGGAGCGAGGAGTCTACCGTCCGGATGCCGGTGATGGTGCTGAAGGTGATGGGCCAGATGCAGAGCCAGCCGATGATAAAGGTCTTGGCCACCTCGCCGATACCGAGAAAAAAGATGATGATGTGGGCCAGGATGACCGGGTTGGCCTGGGCGAACAGTTCCATGAGCGGCTCGGTGGCGGTCTGGATGCGGGGAAACCATCCCCCCAGCAGCAACCCCAGCGGCAGACCGATCACCACCGCCGCCGCCAGGCCGACATAGGCCCGTGCCAGGCTCAGGCGGGCATGCATGAGCAGATCACCACTCCGGTAGAGCTCGATCAAGGCGTCGAGCACACCCGACAGCGGCGGGATGAACAGCGGATCGACCAGGCCTGTCCGGGGCACGACTTCCCAGAGGATCAGAAACAAGAGGACTGCCGCTATCTTATGCCATGCAGTAGGTAATGGGTTCATGGGGACGCTCGTCAAAGGTTCCCCCCTTTGAAAAAGGGGGGTCAGGGGGGATTTGGTTTTCACCATTCACCGGCAAATCCCCCTAAATCCCCCTTTTTCAAAGGGGGACTTTATTATTCCATCTACTTCTCTCTAATTGCCGCTTCCGGAATCGACCGGGGTGCCGAAATGGCGCGAGTGCGCCCCCGGATCCGTGGATGCGGCCTCCTTGTTGACCTTGTCGACCTCGATCCCGCCAAACAGGACTATGGCCAGCAGGGCGATACCGGCGGCAACGGCGGATAACCTGCCGGGCCTCCATGACGGCGTGGTAACCGTTGCATTGGCGGTTACCGTGGTGGATGAGTTCTCCTGCCAGGCGAACAGCAGATTGCCGATAAAGATCAGCGCACGGTTCAGCAGATAGCCGAAGATGACGATAAAGGTTGCTCCGGCGTAGATGCGCGGGATCTGGTAGTTCATGGCCGCGTTATGCACCAGAAAGCCGAGCCCGGCGCTGGCGCCCAGCATCTCCGCGGCGATCAGGATGTAGAAGGTGATGGTGGCGCCGATGCGGATACCGACGAATATGGTGGGGAGTGCCGCCGGAAGGATCACCTTCATGATCAGTTCACCGGGGGAAATCCCCATGGATGCGGCGCTCTTTTCCTGGACCGGATCGACCGTGCGGGTGCCGGTCATGGTGTAGAACAGGACCGGCCAGACGGATACCCATGCCACAACGGCCAGCTTGGCGGTTTCCCCGATACCGAAGAAAAGCACAAAGACCGGCAGAAGCGAAAACGGGTTGACCTGGCTCAGTATCCGCAGGATGGGGCTCAACGCCTCGGCGGTTCGGGGATAGACACGGCCCAGCAGGATTCCGAACGGAATGCCGATGAGTACGGCGATCAGGAGCCCGACCAACGCCCGCCAGACGCTCACCAGGATGTGCACGGAAAGGTAGGCATCGGCAAACAGGTTGAATATCTCCACCACAATCGTCGAAAACGGCGGCAAAAAATACCCGTCCACCCACCCCAGACGCGGCCCCATCTCCCAAAGAAGCAGAAAGGCCGCCACCCCGGACCAGCGCAGCAGGAAATGTTGCAGACCAGCTCGTTTGGTATTCATATACTCCCAGTCAGGGCACGCTTGAACCATCTACCCATGGCATCATGCCGCTACAGTTCCGCCGAAGACGAGATGGCTTCAGCCACGGAGGGACCGTAGCCATGGGGGCCTTCCGCCTTGACCTCGCGATTCTGGAGCAGTTCCCACACCTTGTGCCTGACCCAGCCGAATTCGGCTGAAGAGCGGATGTCGCTGTTGTGACGCGGCCGCGGCAGGTCTATGTCCAGCACGTCCTTGACCGAGCCCGGGTTGGTGCCCAGGACCACAACCCGGTCGGCCAGAAAGACCGCTTCCTCGATACTGTGGGTAACGAACACGATGGTCTTGCCGGTTTCCTCCCAGATGCGCAGCAGTTCGTCCTGCATGGTCTCCCGGGTCTGGGCGTCGACCGCGGCGAACGGCTCGTCCATCAACAGCACCTCCGGGTCGTAGGCCAGGGCCCGGGCAATGGCTACCCGTTGCTTCATGCCGCCGGACAGTTCATGGGGAAAGTGGTCGGCAAAGCCGTCCAGCCCGACCAGGCTGATGAAGCGGTTGCTGATCTCCTTGCGCTCCGCCTTGGGGGTCTTCTTGATCTCCAGGCCGAACTCCACGTTCTGGCGCACGGTGCGCCAGGGGAACAGGGCATATCCCTGGAGCACGATGCCCCGGTCCAGGGCCGGGCCGGTGATCTTCTTGCCGTCGATCAGGATATCGCCGGAGGTCGGCTTGGCCAGACCGGCCAGGATGTCCAGCAGGGTGGACTTGCCGCAGCCGGACGGGCCGACGATGGCCACGAACTCCCCCTTGCTGACCTTCAGGTTGACATCCTTCAGGGCCACGAACTCCCTGGGGCCGTCCCCCTTCCCCCGGTTGCGGGTCGGAAAGATCCGGTTGATTCCCTTTATTTCTATTTTTGACGTATCTGTTGCCGTTGACATTGTGTGCCTGCTCCTTTGGTTGAAAAGTTACCGTCTTTATCCTCACACGAAGGCACAAAGCCACAAAGGAATCGGAAATCTTTCAGCAATGACGGTCATTTCTTCGTGCCTTTGTGTGAGATGAGCCTGATTATTACAGCGGCCCGCCGTACTTGTAGGCCACGTCCTCCATCAGGGCCAGCCCGCCCCGGTACCCGGCGTAATTCCGGTCCACGATCAGCCGGTCGTAGACCGGAAAAGCCACGCTGACCTGCATGGCGTTCAGTTCGTCCACGGCCAGGTATTTTTCCAGCGAGCTTGCCAGGATCAGTTGCACGGTATGTTCCCGGAGCAGCAGGCGGATACGGTGCGAGTCGATCTCGAAATGCACCTCCGGCTTGACGATGCTGTCGAGCCCCTCGGTGAGGTTGCGGACGATCTCGTCGTGGAACTCCTCGGGCGGATTATCGGTCAGGATGACGATCTCCGGCAGCCACCCCAATTCGTTGCTGCCGTACCGGGTCAGGCCGATGGCCGTGCCCGTGTCGGCCACGATGGCGGTGTAGGCGTTGGGCAGGGCCATGGTGGCGATGGCGGCCATGTATTCGGAGAATCGATAGGCCCGGTGCTCCTCATGGGTGATGACCGCCTCCACCTTGCGTTTTGGCAGCTTGAGGCGTTTTGCCACGCTTTGGATAAAAGCGGTGGTATCCTTCGGACCGGTGGGCACGGATGGAAATACCAGGTAGGGGGTGGCGAACTTCTCTTCCAGTTTGCGCGCCGTGGCCACGCCGGACCAGGGGGAGAAGACCAGGTTGAGCTCTGCCGACGGAATGCGGCGCAGCGCCTCCAGGCCGTTGTCCTCGGTGAAGATCATGTTGACCTCCAGGCCGACCTGCTCCAGCAGGGTCTTGATGACCTGGAGATTCCCCTTCCAGAAGACGTGCTGGTAAGGCGCGATGCCCAGCAGGTTGACCCGCTTGCGGACCACCGGCTGTTCCGTCAGGAGCTGGTCGATGACCGCCTCGAAGAACTGTTCATGCCCCTTGTAGGAGTTGCCCAGGAACCCGGCCGTGTTCACATGGATGATGGGGGCCTGGCCGCTGAATTCCTTCACCACCGCCCCCACGTCGTCACCGATCAGCGCGGGCACGCACCCGGATATGACCACGAACAGGTCGCCTTGCATCACCTCCAGGGAGGTCCTGATCAGGTTGCGCAGCTTGTCCTCGCCGCCGAACACGGCATGTTCCTCCACCAGGCAGGAGCAGGGGGTGCTGGTGTTCCCCTGGGGACCGGCGTCATTCAGGCCGGCGGCGAAATTCTGCCCGAAGTTCTGGGCCATGCCGCACCCCATGCCGGAGTGCAGGATGGGAACCGCGCCAAAGGTGGCCAGGGTGGCCATGTAGGCGCCCCCCAGGGCACAGGAGTAGCGCGGCGCTTCCACAACGCCCGGATACGGCGATTCGCTCTTCGGCTTTATGGCATAGGCTGTCCCCATGGATTACAGCTCCTTTTTGATGTAGTGCAGCGGGTCCGGCTGATCGTACCACCACTCCTTGTAGGTGTCGGGGGTCTTGTCCAGCATGGTCTGCTGGAAGGCCCGGTTCTTGAGCGACTGCAACAGGAAGTTGCCGTAGGCGATGGCCCCCTTGTACCCGGCCTGGGCGCTCCACTGCCGGGCATCGCCCCGCAGGGCGTGGATGCGCGTGGAACTCTTGATGCGCTTGTAGGCGCTCCCCTGGAAGGGGCAGGTCAGGGCCACGTCCGGGTCGTACTTGCGGGTGAGGTGGGCCAGTTCGGCGGCCTGGAAGGTGTTGACCAGCACGTCGAAATCCCCGGCCTCGTCGATGATCTGTTCCACCTCGTCCAGCACCAGGTTGTCGAAATCCTGGATAATGGCAGCGGGCGAGCTGACGCCGATCTCCTCGAAATAGGGCACCTGGGTCAGGAGCCGCCCCTGGCCCAGGGAACCGAGGATCTCCAGTTTCTTGCCGTCCGGCCGGGCCTTGGCGAACTCCTCCTGGATCTTCTCCATCTTGGGGAGCCATTTCTCCCGCTCTTCCCTGATCAGCACCTCCACCTCCGCCTCCTTGCCGGTGTAGCGGGCAATGGTGCGCAGCCATTCGTCGGTGTGGTCGATCCCCACCGGCGAGGGGTACATGAAGTACGGCACGCCGAATTCCTGCTCCAGCCCCTGGGAGAGGTACTCGGTATAGGTGGGGCAGATGGGGGCGGTCACGGCCGCCTCGCCCATGATCTCGAACTGCTCCACCGTGGCGAACTCCGGGATGAAGTTGGGGCGCAGGCCGATCCTGTTCAGCAGCCGGGTGATCTCCTGGCGGTCCTGCCAGGTATAGGAGAGCATGCTGGCGATATTCACCAGGTCCGGCTGCTTCCTGGTCGGCTTCTTGACCAGGTATTTCAGCACCCCGTGCCAGAAGGCGTCGTAGGCGGTCTGGATAATGCGCGACCGGATCCCCTCGCAGTGCACCGGCACGATGGTGGCCTGGACCTCGGGCTGCACGTCGGCCACGATCCCCTCGATATCCTCGCCGATGATGCCGGAGGTGCAGGACGCCAGGATGAAGATCGCCTTGGGACTGTACCGCTCCTGGGCCTCCTTGATGGCGTAGCGCAGCTTGTCGGCCCCGCCGAAGACCACGTCCTTCTCGTCGATGTTGGTGGTGAGCCAGTGCAGGTCGAAATCCGCCGGCCGCCCTTCGCTGAGCGGAATCCGGCGGTAGACTTCCCGGTACAGGAGCGAGGTGGAGGAGCAGCCGACCGGGGCGTGGACGATCATGACCGCGTCACGGATGGTGACCACCCTGGTCGTCAGGTAGAAGTTGAGCACGCAGCCGGACGACTGCTGGAACTCGCGCTCCTTGTTGGTGAGGGTCCCCTGGCGGGCCTCCTTCACCAGGTCGCTGGCCTTGCCGTAATAGGCGTTGATGGCGCCGGCCCGTTGCTCGCGGTTAGGACAGGTATTCGCTTTCAAATCGATAGCCATGGCTTCCTCCTTGTCTGGGGTTGACTCCGGTCACCGCTACGCCTTCTTTTTCGCAACCTTCTTTTTCTGTTTGTCCTGATATGCCTTGTCGTCGTTGCCATACTGCTCGAACTGGTGGGTCACGATCGAGGCGGCCGTTATCTTCCCCCTGGGTGCTATCTTGTTGTCTTCCAGGAACTGGATCCAGGGTTCGAGATCCTTCTCCACGATGGTGGCATCCTCGGCATAATAGTGGTTGCCGGCCACCGGCACGCCTATGGCCTCCTCGGTCCACTTGGCCGCCTGCTCGGGATGGGCGTTGGCCCAGCGCTGCCCCTTCTTGATGGCCCTGACAAACCCTGCCACTTCCTTGGGATGCTTCTGGACGAAATCCTTGCGGAACCAGTAGAAGGAGAGTCCGGCCGTGGTTCCGAGACCGGTATCCGAGGAATCGGCGATCTTGAGCGCGCCGGCATCCAGCATCCCCTTATAGAACGGGGGATGGACCGACGACACGTGGATCAGGCCCTGCTTGAGCGCCTGGACGGCCTGGATGTCCGGCATGGTGACCCATTCGAACTTGTCCTTGGGGATGCCGTATTTTTCCGACAGCTTCTGGTTCAGCAGTTCCGTACAGGTGCCCTTATTGACCGTCGTGATCTTGATCTTGCCGGGGATCTTCTTCAGATCGGCAAAGGTCTTGATACCCGGGGTCTTGCCCGGATTGACGAACCACCACATGTGTCGGAACTTGGGGTCGTAACTGGCAACCGGCTCAATGCCGCCCCGCACCACGGCGACAAGCGGCGCGCCGCCGGCGATGGCCGCTCCGTACTGGTTGGCATGCCCGGAACCGACATCGTTGTTGCCCTTGACAATGGACGGTATCTGCAACGGTCCCTGGGTTTCACCGGTGTACACCAGTTTGACCCCCTCCTCGGCAAAGTATCCCAGTTTCTCGGTCACCAGCCAGGGGGCCAGGGAGCAGTCCCTCCTGGTCCAGGTTTTGATTTCGAACAAATCCTTCTTGGGCGCGGCTGTAACCGTCTCGACATTGTGCAACACAATACCGACGACGGCTGCCGCCAGCAGCAGGAATCCTGCCATCGCCTTGATTTTGAGTGATCGGTTCATTTGCATGATCTCCTTTCAACTGCCTTGGTTGCCTGCCGTTAGTACAGCCTCACTGTGGCGTGGTTTGACTACATGTTGTCTGTTGCCGACTTCTGCTTCCAGCCTACCAGCCTGCTTTCCAGCGCGCCGAATGAGAGGTTGAGGGACAGGCCGAGCGCTGAAATGAGGACCGTCGCCGCGAAAAGCTGGGGCATCTGAAAATTGATCTGGGCGTTCCAGACCAGCCAGCCCAGACCGGCGCTGGCCCCGATCATCTCGGCGGCTATCAGCATGAAGAATGCCGTGCCGCACCCCATTTTGAGCCCGTGAAAAATACCGGGGGAGGCAGCCGGAAGGATGACCTTGAAAAACAGCGTAAAGATACCGGTACCCATGGAGCGGGCTGATTTGATCAGCAGCGGATCGATGGTCTTGACCCCGTTTATGGTATTGAACAGGATGGGCCAGATGCAGACCCAGAAGATCATGGAGCTTTTGGAGAGTTCTCCGATGCCGAAGATCAATATGAAGAGCGGGAACAGGGAAAAAGGATTGACCTGCCCGAGAAATCGCAAGGGTGGGTTAACCAGCCGTTCGAAGGTGCGGAAACTGCCGCCCAGAAGGAAACCGAGCGGGATGGCAAACAGGGCGGCGGCCGCAAAGCCACTTGCGGACCGATAAAAACTGATGCCGATGTGGGGATATACCTCGCCGGTTTGGAACATTTCGTACAGGACCTGCAAGACAACCGATGGCGGTGCGATGAATGTCTCCACGTTACCGCCAAGTTTGGGAAGCAGTTCCCACACGACAAAGAACAGTACTATGGACAGTTTGTCGGTGTGCTGCAGTAAAGAGAAGGTCTTTTTCT
>JAATGX010000031.1 GCA_015688915.1 Desulfuromonadales bacterium | reverse complement strand
TGGCGCGGCTTGCCGTTGATGGTGATGGTGTCGTTCCCCTCACCCACGTTATCCTGCATGCTCCTGGACAGGTCGAGTTGTGCCCGCATCTGGTCGAAGTACAGCACCTCCTTGCGGCTGCCCAGCTTGATGGTGCCGCCCCGGGGCGCCAACTCGCCCATGAGCAGCCTGAGCAGGGTGGTCTTGCCCGAACCGTTGGGGCCGATGATCCCGACCCGGTCGCCGCGCATGACGGTGGTGGTCAGGTCCCGGATGATCTGATGGTCGCCGTAGCCGAAGGAGACCGACCCGGCCTCGGCCACCAGGGCTCCGGAACGCTCGGCCTCCTGCATCTGGATACGGGCCGTGCCCTGGCGTTCCCGCCGCTGGCGCCGGTCCTCGCGCAACTGCTTCAGCGCCCGCACCCGACCTTCGTTCCTGGTACGGCGGGCCTTGATCCCCTGCCTGACCCAGACCTCTTCCTGGGCCAGCTTCTTGTCGAACAGGGCCTGGCGGGTGATCTCGGCCTCCAGGAGCGCCTCCCGCCGCTCCACGAACTGGTCGTAGCCGCAGGCGAAGGCGTAAATCCTCCCCCGGTCCAGTTCGGCGATGCGGTTGGAGAGCCGCCGGGCAAAGGCCCGGTCATGGGTCACGAACAGCACGGTCTTGACGTTCTTGATGAGGAACTCCTCCAGCCAGCAGATGGTGTCGATGTCCAGATGGTTGGTCGGCTCGTCCAGCATCAGGATGTCCGGGGCGGACACCAGTGCCCTGGCCAGCAGCACGCGGCGTTTGGTGCCGCCCGACAACGCCCCGAACTCCTCCTCCGCATCCAGGCCCAGGCGCTTGAGCAGCCGTTCGACTTCCTGGTGCAGGCTCCAGCCGCCGCTCTCCTCCAGCTTGTGCTGCAACTCCTCCAATTCGGCCAGGAGCGCCTCGCTCCCCTCCTCGGAGAGGCGATGCGCCACCTGGTGGTATTCGGCCAACTGGCTGGCGGCCTTGCCCATGCCGGAGGCCACCACGTCGAACACACTCCCCGCCAGCCCCAGGGGCACCTCCTGGGAAACCAGCGCCACCCGCACCCCCTGCTGGCGGACGATCTCGCCCCCTTCGGGCGCCAGTTCGCCGTCGATCAACTTGAGCAGGGTGGATTTGCCGGTGCCGTTGCGCCCCAGGAGGCAGAGCCGGTCGCCCGGCTCGATCTGCAGGTTTATGCCGTCGAAGATCGGCGGGCCGCCAAAGGCTAACGTTATGTTGCGCAGGGAAAGCAGTGCCATGGATACCTCATTCCTTATCCTTATCCTGATGCCTGACTCTACCCATAATCTCCCGTACTGGCAACCTGAAAGCCGTGATACCTAATCCCAACCAAGCTAAGAGCCCGGCTTTTCAAAAACCTGTTGCCACCCGTCGGCGGCCGTGGTATCAGGTTCAGCTTTCGATTTCAGAGTGCGGAGTGTTTTAATGATCCATCTTTCCAACATCACCAAACAGCATGGCTCGCACCTGCTCTTCCGCGAGGCTGGCTTTCAGATATTGCCCGGCTCGCGCTGCGGCCTGGTTGGCCCCAACGGTGCGGGCAAGACCAGCATCTTCCGCATCATCATCGGCGAAGAGGAGGTGGACGGCGGCGAGATCACCTGTGCCAAAAAGACGACCATCGGTTACTTTTCCCAGGACGTGGGGGATATGGCCGGGCGCTCGGCCCTGGAGGAGGTCATGGCCGGCTCGGCCGAGACCATGCGGCTGGCTGCCGAGCTGAAGGAGATGGAGGCGGCCATGTGCGAGCCCCAGTCGGATGACGAGATGGCGGCCCTGCTGGAACGCTACGGCGCAGCCCAGGAGGATTTCGAGCACCGGGGCGGCTACGACCTGGACACCCGCGCCCAGACCGTGTTGACCGGGCTGGGCATCGGGCCGGACCGCTACCACCATCCGGTGGAGTCGTTCAGCGGCGGCTGGAAGATGCGCATCGCCCTGGCCCGCATCCTGACCCTCAAGCCGGACGTGCTGCTCCTGGACGAGCCGACCAACCACCTGGACGTGGAGTCGATCATCTGGCTGGAAGAGTGGCTGGCCAACGAGTTCGACGGCGCGCTGCTCATGACCAGCCACGACCGGGATTTCATGAACCGCATCGTGACCCGCATCATCGAGGTGGCCAACAAGACCGTCACCACCTACGGCGGCAACTACGATTTCTACGAACGGGAGCGGGATATTCGCCGCGAGCAGCTTCTGGCCAGCCACAAGCGCCAGCAGGATATGCTGGCCAAGGAGGAGGAGTTCATCGCCCGCTTCGCGGCGCGGGCCTCCCACGCGGCCCAGGTCCAGTCACGGGTCAAGAAGATCGAAAAGATCGAACGCATCGAGATCCCGGCCGAGGAGCGGGTGGTCCGCTTCGAGTTCGGAGAGCCACCCAGGAGCGGCGACGATGTGGTGGTGATGGACGGCCTGGCCAAGAGCTGGCAGTTGCCTGACGGCGGGGAGCATCCGGTATTCAGCGGCATCTCCGGCATCATCCGTCGCCAGAACAAGGTCACCGTGGTCGGGATCATCGGCCCCAACGGTTCGGGCAAGACCACCCTGCTCAGGCTGCTCCTGGGCGAGTTGGCGCCCCGGGGCGGCACCATCAAGCTGGGCAGCCGCCAGGAGGTGCTGTACTTCGACCAGATGCGGGCACAACTCGACCTGTCCAGGAGCGTGCAGGATAACGTGGGTGAGGGGAACGACACCATCACCATCAACGGCAAGCCGCGCCATATCATCGGCTACCTGCAGGATTTCCTCTTCTCCCCGGAGCGGGCCCGCAGCCCGGTTTCAATCCTCTCCGGTGGCGAGCGCAACCGCCTGCTGCTGGCCAAGCTTTTCACCAAACCCTCCAATATCCTGGTGATGGACGAGCCGACCAACGACCTGGACGCCGAGACCCTGGACCTGCTGGAGGACTTGCTGCTGGAGTACTCCGGCACGTTGCTGCTGGTGAGCCACGACCGCGAATTTCTCAACAACGTGGTGACCAGCACCCTGGTGGTAGGTGAAGACGGCCGGGTACGGGAGTTTGTGGGCGGCTATGACGACTGGCTGCGCCAGGCCGCCGCCGATACTCCCGTTATTTCGACGCCGGTGAAACCTGTCCTGGACAAGGCCAAGTCGCAGAAAGAGCGCGCCCGCAAGCTTTCCTTCAAGGAACAACGCGAACTGGATGCGCTACCGGAACGCATCGCCAGCCTGGAAGAAGAGCAGGGGCACCTGCATGCGCGACTCTCCGACCCGGAGTTTTACAAGTCGGCCGGTGGGGAGGTGGCCCGAATCAACGGCCGCTTGGCTGAGCTGGAACAGGAACTGGTCCAGACCTATGAGCGCTGGGAAGAACTGGAGGCGTTGAAGCAATAAAAAAAGCCCGCAAGATGCGGGCTTTTCCGGTTTTGCCGATAGCGGGAGCGTGTCACTTCCCCACTGACAGCAGTTCCACATCGAAGTGCAGCGTGGCATTGGGCGGTATGACGCCGCCGGCGCCCCTGGCGCCGTACCCCAGCTTGGCCGGGATGATCAACGTACGCTTGCCCCCGACCTTCATGGTCATGACCCCCTCATCCCAACCGGGGATGACCTGGCCCACACCGATCACAAAGGTAAACGGCTCCTTCCGGTCCACGGAGCTGTCGAACTTGGTGCCGTTGTCCAGCGTGCCGGTGTAGTGCACCGTGACCGGTTTGCCCGCTACGGGCGAGGCCCCTTTGCCGACCACCTGGTCGGTGTACGTGAGCCCTGATGCGGTGGTGACCGTCTTTCCGGCGGCAAACGCCGGCACGGCAATCAACACCGCCAGTGCGGCACCTGCGATCTTTTTCATTACTCTACCCATCTTTCACGACCTCCTGAATGTGTAGTTACCCGCGTTCTCCGGCATAACGGAGGGCGCGACCTATTTCTTCCGGTCCTGTGCATTGACCAGTTTTACGATATCGTCCGTGACATCCCGGACATCCACCCCGATTGCCGCATAGAGCAGGTCGCGTTTGACGAAAATGGCCATAAAGCCATTGGTCTTGCCGTATTCAACGGCCGCCTGTTCGGTCTTCCCGTACAGGGCGTTGCTCAGTTCCTGCTGCAACTCCTGGAGCTGCTTTTCCGCGTTTTGTCCGAATTTCTGGAATTCCTCGACCTTTTTGCCGAATTCCTTGCCCTTGGCATCACGCTGCTGGGGTGAAAGCGTGGAGAGTTTCGCCTCTATGGCGGCCCGTTGTTTGTCCAACTGTTTTCGCTTGGATTCGATCTGGGTCTGGAGTTTCTGCTTCAGGTCAAGCAGTTTGGTTTGTCCCGCCTTACCCGGCTCGGAGTCGGTGCTGACGCGGATCGGATCGACATAGCCGATCCGGACCACTGGTTGCGCGGCGGGCGTTGCCGCCATGGCGGGTGTGGTTGGCGGTTGAACCGGTTGAGGCGTGGCGGCCGCAGATGATTTCTGCGCCGCGGCCGGTGCTGTTTGCGGAGCCGTTTGTGCGGGGAGGCTGTCCGCCGCTGCGGCCATGGCCGGCAGGGTGCTGACGAACAGGGTGATGAGAAGTCTTCTGCAAAAGGTGTTCATGGTGTCTTCCTCGGGGGCGGGGCGTGCCTGCCGGTTGATATGAAATCTGGCGAAAGGATAGAACCTTTTGGGGCGGCAGACAACCCTGTTTTTCACAACAGCCCGTTCCCCCTCCGCGCCTGTCAGGGGATGATCGCCGCGGAGGGCCGGAAAAAGCGGCCCGGACCCGAAAAGATGCGTGCGGGGGTTCGTTTGAAAACGTCAGATAGATGGGGTTGATTCATAAAACAGCTTGACTTTGTCCGAATATATTTTCTAAGATGGACGAAAATTAAAGGCTGTGATGAGGAGCAGTAGTCGTTTCGGGCTTTCCAGAGAGCCGGTGGTTGGTGCGAACCGGTAAGTACGAACGATGAACTCGCCTCGGAGCCGCATCGGCGAATCTAAGTAGTCGATGCCGTACTCCCACGTAACGGGTGAATCGAGGCTTGGCGCAGCATGACGTGCCGGGTGAAAAGGGTGGTACCGCGAATGGCTCAAATGCCTTCGCCCCTGTTTGGGGCGGAGGCATTTTTTTATTTTCAGCAACGGCGACATGACACGAAAGGAGATTCGGTAATGGCAAAGACACCGGCAAAGAAGCAGAAACAGGACGATCGGCAGATCATCAGGATTTTCGACACCACCCTGCGGGACGGCGAACAAGCTCCGGGCAACAGCATGAACATCGAGGAGAAACTGCGCATCGCCCGGCAGCTCCAGAAGCTGAACGTGGATGTGATCGAGCCCGGCTTCCCCATCGCTTCGGATGGCGATTTCGAGGCGGTGAAAAAGGTGGCCCAGACCATCAAGGGGCCGGAGATCGCCGGTCTGTGCCGGGCCAGCGAAAAGGACATCGACCGGGCCTGGGAGGCGCTGAAGTACGCCGGTGACAAGGGGCGCATCCATACCTTCATCGCCACCTCCGATATCCATATGAAGTACAAGCTGCAGATGGAGCCGGCCAAGGTGCTGGCATCGGCGGTCAAGGCGGTCAAGCGGGCCGCCTCCTACACCCCGAACGTGGAGTTTTCCTGCGAGGATGCGGTGCGCACCCGGTTGCCGTTCCTGGCCGAGGTGGTCGAGGCGGTCATCGCCGCCGGCGCCACCACGGTCAACATCCCGGACACGGTCGGCTACACCATTCCCTTTGAATATTTCAACATCATCACGTACCTGAAGGACAACGTCCCCAACATCGACAAGGCGATCATCTCGGTACATTGCCACAACGATCTGGGGCTGTCGGTCGCCAACTCCATAGCCGCCATTCAGGCCGGGGCACGCCAGGTGGAGTGCACCGTCAACGGCATCGGCGAACGGGCCGGCAACTGCTCTCTGGAGGAGTTCGTCATGATCCTCCGCACGAGGAAAGACATCCTGCCGTTTGCCTGCAACGTGGCCACCGAGCACCTCACCCCGGCCAGCCGCCTGCTGACGAGCATCACCGGCATCGGCGTACAGCCCAACAAGGCGGTTGTCGGCGCCAACGCCTTTGCTCACGAGGCGGGCATCCACCAGCACGGCGTGTTGATGGAAAAGTCCACCTACGAGATCATGACCCCCGAATCGGTCGGGCTGTCGGCAAATGCCCTGGTGCTGGGCAAACACTCCGGCCGCCACGCCTTCAACAAGCGTCTGATAGAGTTGGGCTATGAGCTCGACGACGAGAAGCTCAACCGGGCCTTCGAGCGTTTCAAAACCTTGGCCGATCTGAAGAAGGAGGTCTTCGACGAGGATCTGGAGGCCATTGCCGCCGAGGAATCGCGCCTGGAAGACAAATACCGCCTGGGACACATCACCGTCACCTGCGGTTCCTTTGCCGTGGCCACCGCCACCGTGCAACTGGAGGTCGGCGGTGTCCCGGTGCGCACCGCCGAACTGGGGGATGGCCCGGTTGACGCGACGCTGAAGGCCATCAAGAAGCTGACCAAAACCAAGGCCAAACTGATGCAGTACAATGTCGGCTCCATCACCGGCGGTACCGACGCCCAGGGCGAGGTCACCGTGCGCGTGTCCGAGGGGAGCCATACCGTGGTGGGCAAGGGCTCGTCCACCGATATCATCGAAGCGTCGGCCAAGGCTTACATCCATGCCTTGAACCGCCTGAACCACAAGCAGGCACGGCTGGTAGAGAGCCTGTAACGCGGTAGCGTCATGGCTGGAAACGACACGGGCGGCCCATGGGCCGCCCGTGTCGTGCATCAATGGAGAAAAAACTTCCTCCGGGATACGGGTTGCTTCGGCAACCGCGTATTTTTCAAATCCTCACCGTCTTGTAGAGAAAATTCTTGAACCGGAACAGCCTGCGCTGTTCCTCCTCGGTAATGGCCCCATCCCCGACCGCCTTGAGATAGCGCGCCACCGCCGGCATGGTCTTGCCCGCCACGCCGCGGGCCTTTTCGATCACCAGCCGCACCGTTTCCCGCGAGATGTCGTTGCGTGAAAACGGCTCGTAGACCTCGGTCCAGAAATCCCCTCCGGCAGCAATCCGAGCCACGATATCATGCGCCAGCCGCTCGTCCAGGTCCCGGACCGGGGAGGGCGGCACGCTGCTCCCGCCGCTGCCGGTCCCGGCGATGGCCATGGTGACGGCGTCGCCGGTAATAACCTGCTTGCGGCGGAAGAACAGCGCCCGCAGCAGGATGCTGCGCAGTTCCCGGATGTTGCCCTGGTAGCTGTGGCGCATGAGGACTTCCTTCGCCTCCCTGGCCAGGATGGGCGGCTTTTCGGGCGGTTCGTCCTCGCCGCGGTAGGTGCGGTAGAGCTTGCCCAGGAAATGCACCGACAGGTCGGGAATGTCCTCGCGCCGTTCGTTGAGAGACGGCAGCCGGATGGAGAGTTCGGCCAGGCGGTGGTAGAGATCCTCGCGGAAGCGGCCGGCGCTGATCTCCTCCTGCAGGTTTTTGTTGGTGGCGGCCACCAGCAGCACGCGGCTGTACCGCTCGGTGTTTTCCCCCAGCCGGACGAAGCCGCCGTTGTCCAGGAAACGCAGCAACTGCACCTGGGTCTTGGGGTCGGCATCGCCGATCTCGTCCAGGAAGACGATCCCTCCCATGGTCTCCTCCAGGATGCCGCGCCGGTCGTTGTAGGCGCCGGTAAAGGCCCCTTTCTTGTGGCCGAACAGTTCCGAATAGGTCAACTCTCCGGCATAGGCGGCGATGTTGGACTTCTTGACCGGCAGTTCGCCACCCGGATTGATCTGCTGGCGGTACAACTCGTTGAGCTTGTTGTACAGGTTGTTGAAGAAGAACTCCTTGCCCGAGCCGGTGGGGCCGGTCACCAGGATCGAGGGGAGCCCGATGGTGGCCTCCTGAAGCAGGTTGCGGTTCCAGAAGACGATGCGGTTGAAGAGCCGCGGCGAGACGGTGTTGATGAATTCCACCACCGCCTGGGAGGCGGGGCTGTTGCCGATGATGTTTCCCAACCGGTAGGAGGAGACGTGCGGGTCCTTGTAGGCCACATCGGTGGTCAGGCGGTTGACCTCCCCCTGTAGCCGTTCGATGCGTTGCAGGTCGGAGATGTGCCGGGCGGTCAGGCTGCCTATGATCTGCAGGATGCGGCGGTGTTCCTCGCGGAAGTAGTCGTAATGCAGGGAATTGAGGCAGATCACGGCGATCACCTCGTCGTCGCAGATGACCGGCACGGCGATCTCGCTCTTCAAAAGTTCACTCATGGAGCGATGAAATCCGCCGGCCTGCTGCTCCTCCTCCACCCGGGCAATGATCTTGGGGAGCTTGGTGTGGGCCACGTAGCCGGTCAGGCTCCGCTCCTCGGGCGGCAACTCCTCGCCTCCGACCGGAAACGGCGGGATGTACTTCTTCAGCCATTCCTTGTTCTTGGCGCCGAGGATGGCGCCGTTCTCGTCCTCCACCACCAGCCACTGGACCCCGTCGCGTTCCGCCACCACGGCGATGCTGCCGGTATCGGCCCCGATCAGCTCGGTGGCCTTGGAGAGCACCTTGGTCAGGAACGGCTGAAGGTTTTCGGTCCGCTCGTTCAACAGGTCGGTGATCTCGGACAGCACCCGGATCTCCAGGTGCTCGCCCCCCACCTCGCTGATGACCCGTTCCACCATCTCGGCGTGGGTCTGCAGGAGCCCCATCTCGAAGTCGCTGAAACGGTACAGTTCGCGGGAAAAATAGTTGACCAGGCAGATGATGCGGCGGCTGTCCGGGGCATACCGCGGCACCACGTAGAGTGAACGCAGGGACATGGATTCGGTCAGGGCCCGCTGCTGGAGGTTGTGCTGGGTCAGGTCGGCGATGAAGAGCGGTTTCAGCAGGCGCTCGTCGGTGATCACCGCCTCGTCGCTCACGTACTGGGAGATGAGCGAGGTCCCTTTTTGCAGGTTGATGGCCCCCTGTTGATCGAAGAGCGCCTTCAATTCCGGGTCCTCCGAGTAGCTCGCCAGGATGCTCAATGAACCGGTGCCGGCCTCGCCGCCCAGGACCGGTACCAGCACCGAGGCCAGGGAAACCTTCTCGATCAGTCGTACCGCCGACCTGACCATCATGCCGGCCGCCTCGCGGGCCTTGAACTCTTCCAGGCGGCGGGCCAGGCGCACCTGCTGGTGATAGATGCGGGCCTGGTCGAGCCGATCTGCCACGAAACCGCTAAAATCGGCCAGTTGTGACTTGGTCTGCGCCCCCAGGATCTCGCCGGACCGCTCCAGATCGACGCAGAGCACACCGATGGATTTGCCCAGGCTGACCACCGGCATGACGTAACTGGCGCCGAACCCGAAGCTGCGTGCGAAGAGCGCATCGGCGGAATCCCGTTGTTCGGGGGTGACCTTGAAATCCACGGGATACTGGCTGACAAAGACGCTGGAAACGATGGTTTCGGTAGAGACGATCGGGAAGCAGGTCTCCCGGACGTCGGCCGCCCGGGGACCGGTGGCGTGCACGCAGGAGAGTGCGCCGCGGGTCAGGTCCTCCAGGTAGATGCGGACCCGCTCGCTGCCCGAGAGCAGCCGCGCCCCTTCCGCCAGGGCATAGAGCAGCTCGCCCTGGTTCTCCTTGCCGTAGCCGGAGATCTTGGCGCGCAGCGCGGCCAGGCGGGTATCGATGGGCATAGGTACTCCTGAGTCGATTATTTACTCAGGTGAGTGTAGCGCCGGGCAGATGGGAAGTCAAGGGAGTGGGATGTCATGTTGCGACATGTCAGGTGCGTTTTATGAAGAAGACGTGATGGGCCTCACCTTCTCCGCCAGTTGCCGGTGCACATCCCGCCCTTGGGCGTCCCGTTCCTCGGCCATGATGAACAGCCCCCTGCCGTTGCTCTTTTCTTCCCAGAGTTGGCCGATCTGGCGTTTTTCCTTGGAATCGTCGTTGGTCTTGTAGCCTTCGCCTTTGTACTCGACCACCAGAATCCGGCCGTCGTGCAGTTCTGCCACGAAGTCCGGGTAGAAGCGATCCGTGGCGGTGGGAAGCCAGAAGGAGGCCAGAGGTTGCAGGGCCAGGTTCCTGACCCACTGTTTGACCTCTTTCAGATTGGCAATGGCACAGGCGCACTCGAACTCTTCACCTTTGCCCTTCAACTCGCCGATCATGGGGTAGTAATGCTTTTTTGACAGGTCGAAACGCCCCTGGTAATACCAGTTTGCCGGGTAGACGTTCGGGTTGTAGTTGAAGGCGAACTCGAAGCTGGTCTCCACCGTTGCCTGGGGGCCGAAGAGCGTCTCCTGAAAACCGCGTGCGCAGGCCTCCCGGCGAAACCCTTTGATCTTTTCCGCCAGCAGCTTGGCCAGGATGAAGCGGCTGCGCACCAGCAGCGCCATCTCCAGCCGCAGGCGCTCCCGCAGGTCGGCCACGGTGCGGCGCAGGAATTCCAGCATCACCTCCTGGCGCACGTCCGGCTGGCGTGCGGCCTTGTCCAGCCAGCGCACCAATTGCGCCTGGTTCCAGTCGGTGTTCACGTGGCTCAGGTCGAGCTGCTGTTCCTGGCCCAGCAGTCCGAAGACAACCTTTTTTCCCCGGATGTCGAACTCGAAGGTCCGCGCCCCCTCGTCCACGGCTATCTCGACCGGTGTCAGGGCATGGGGAAAGTCCAGCAGGTTCCAGCCACGGGCATCCAGAAACAGCTCCCGCTCCGCCAGCTCCAGTTCCCCCTGGATTGCCACGCAGAGGCGGGGGGCACTGAAACGCTCCCCCCGTTCGGACGGTGACAGGCTTTTCTGCACGTAGCGCCGGTGGGAGACGATGGTCTTGCGCAGTTCCGCCTGGGATGCTTTAGGCGCGGCGGCCACGATCCGCGCCTCCAACTCGTCGGAGATCACCCCGGTCACAGTCAGACGCAGTTCGCCGTTGTCGCCCCGTTCAAGCGCAATCCCCTGCGGTGCTTCCCGCTCGATCCATTCAGGTTTGTACCCCTCGCCGCAGGTCACCACCAGCGGCTCCGGTTCCCGCCGCGACCAGAGCGGCAGATCTTCTTCCGGGATCAGCGGCTGCTGCGCGGCCTGGATGAACTCGGACGCCTCTTCCTCCTCGAAGCCCATGGAAACCAGGCGGTCGTGCAGGTCGTTGGCCGCGTGGGCAAAGCTGGGGGAGGAGACAAAGGCGTAGGCCCGGTTCAACTCCTCCTGGCCGCGGCGTTGGGCATAGGGCATGCGCAGCACCCGGCCGAGCAACTGCTCCACATCCTTGCCGGAATGGATATTTGCCGCCGAGCAGAATACATAGGCAAAGGAGCAGTCCCACCCCTCCTTGAGCGCCTCCACGGTGATGACGTACTCCACCCGGCAGGCACGGTCGAACAGGTCGATGCCGTCCAGCTCCCGCTGGTTCCCGGTGGCTATGGCGATCCGCTCCCGGGGAATCAGCTCGTTCTCCATCAGGTGCTTGAGCACCACCTCCACTGTAACTTCCCGTTCCTTGCTCTCGGCCTGGATCAGGGCTATGGGGCGGATAAAGGCCGGATCAGCGGCGGCCAGTTCCTCCAGCCGTTTGCGGGTCAGCACCGCGTCGCGCACCGCCTCCTGCCAGTTCTTGTGTTCCTTGAGGATGATCGGCAGCTTGATCATCTCCTCACCCTTCAACTCCGCCGCGGATACCCGACAGATCACGTTGCTGCCGCTCGTGCGGCTCGCATCCGGGGTGGCGGTGAACTCCACGATGCAGGCCGGGCTGATGCGCCGCAGGACCTCGAAGGTAAGCGTGGTACGGGCATTGTGGGCCTCATCCATGATGACCAGCGGCTTGTGCAGGTGCAGCAGGTTGGCAAAGGAAAACTTGATCCGTCCCTTGTCCGGCCCCTCCTCGACCCGCTCCAGGCCGGGCGTGTTCGGAGACACGCGGGAGAAGTGCGGCTCAAAGTTCTCATTGTGGGCATAGATGCGGCGCCCCTCGGTCTTGTCCACCCGCAGCGTGGCCAGGGTACCGACGACCACGCAGACCCGCTCGGCCAGGTCCTGGGGGCGGATGGTCTCGACCTCGGCGATGTCGAACACCGCAACCCGGCCGTCAAATGCCTTGTCCATGGCCTCGCGGTAGGGGTGTTTTGGCTGTTTCAGGGCGTCCAGTGTCTGGGAGCGGATGGTGTTGGTCGGCACCAGCCAGAGCACCACCGGGAAGTCCTGCTCCAGGTAGGCGTTTGCCGCGGTCTCCACCGTATGGGCTGCCAGCAGGGTCTTGCCGCCGCCGGTGGGGATGCGCACGCAGACATAGGGCACCGTCTCCAGCCCAGTGATGGCCAGGTAGGGACGGTAGAGAGCCTCCAGTGACTGCATGACCTCGTCGTAGGCGGCCTTGGGGTCGTTGGAGAGGCGAGCCGCCTCCAGAAAGCGTCTGAGGGTTTCCAGGGTGCGGAGTTGGTAGGGTTTCAGCTCAAACATGGTCAGGATACCCCCAGATTTTTCAGCAGCCGCAGGTACTCTTTCTGGCTCTCGAACACCATGCAGGAAATCAGGCGGATGAAGGGGACAAAATCCTCGCGGTTGCCCGCCTTGACCGCTTCCAGATACTCGGCGCGGACCACGGGGGGGATGATGGTAATGGGGAAGCCGCTCTGCAACAGCGCAAGGTTCATCAAAAGCCGGGCCGCCCGACCGTTGCCGTCCGTAAAGGGATGGATGTTCACCAGCCGGGTGTGGAGAAGCGCGGCAAACTCCACCGGATGACGCGTTGCCAGCAGTGCGGGGATCTCGGCGACAAATTGCCGCATGAGCGTCTTGATCCGCGGCGGCGGCGGAAAGGCAAAGTCGGTGCCGGTGACAATAATCCGTACCGTGCGGTATTTCCCGGCGTTCTCCTCATCGATCCGATGGTAGAACAGCCGGTGCAGGGCCAGGATATCCGCCTCCGCAATCCCCGGCTCTCCGGCCAGCCTCCCCAGCAGGTCGAATGCCTCGCTGTGACCGACCGCCTCGAAATGGTCACGCAGCGGCTTGCCGCCGATGGTTATGCCGTCTTCGATCACCACCTTGGTCTCGGTTTCGGTGAGGCTGTTTCCTTCCAGGGCGTTGCTGCTGTACGTCAGGCCGATCCGGTAGTATTCCCTGAGCTGGCGCAGTTCGTCGGCCGTGAGCGGCCGATGGGCGCGAATCCTGGCCTGGAGTTTGTCGCAATCGGCAATGCGGTTGTCAAATTTCATTCGTCACCTCGCCTTGATATCGTACGGTATCTGTTTGAAGGAGACCTTCTCCGTCTTCAACCGCTCAGGCGAAAGGCGCGAGGTCTCGCCGTAGATCACCTTCGGCCCGTCGTGCTGCGGGAGCTGGTGCAGCAGTTTGCCGGTCAGCACGTTGCCACCGTCAGGCCGCTTGTCCCCCAGGATGCCGTTGTAGAGGAGGTAATAGGCGGTGCCGTTATGGATGCCGAGGAGAGGCGTACGGCCAACGGCAAATCCCCCTGAATCCCCCTTTGCCAAAGGGGGACGTTCACCGCTCCCCCCTTTGTCAAAGGGGGGCTGGGGGGGATTTGCCTCTCCGTTCCACGGCGTCCGCGTCTCGCAGAACCAGATATGGGCCGCCAGGGTGGGAAACGTGATGGCCGGGTTGATCCGGCCGTATTCGTCGAAGATCGCCGCGCCCAGCCGGTAGAAGCGGAACCCGCCGCCCCCCTGCCAATTGACCGCCTGGGAGATGCCCCCCTGTTCGCCGTCGATCACCTTTTTCAGGCGCGGCACGCAGTGGGTCACGGCATGCTCGCCCATCTCGATGCCGATGTAGCGGCGGCCCATCTTGTGGGCCACGGCGGCGGTGGTGCCGGAGCCGAGGAAGGAGTCGAGGATGAGGTCGTTGGGGTTGGTGGCAAGCTCGATTATCCGCTGGAGAAGTCTTTCCGGCTTCGGGGTGTCAAAAGCGTCAGCCGCACCGAAAAGCATGTGAATCTCTTTTTTTGACTCCTGAGTATGACCAACTTCAGCGTTGGGCCACCAACTCCATGCTGTTTGCCCCTCCGATTCGCTAAGAAAAGTTTTACGACGTGGCATGCCCTTACCATTTTTTCCGAACCAGATGCGACCTTCTTTCACAAGCTGCAGGAAAACGGGTTCTACATTTTTCCAACAAGTGCCTTCCGGGGGAATGAACTCTTTGCCTCCAGGTGTTGTGATCTTATACATCTGATTGGGACGGAAACCTTGTGCAGTGTAGTCAGACGAAACCCAAGGCCCGCGTGGATCGTTATCCGGATTTTTATATTGAGCAACTTGTTCTGGCGACTTGGGAATCTTTTTTATAATTGCTCGGAATTTTTCGAAATTCTTTGCAAAGACAAGAATATTTTCGTGACCGGCACCAAGCGTAGCTCGAATATCAGGTGATGTCCTTTTCTGCCAGACAACATTTGAAACGTAATTCCGACGTCAGAACACCTCATCAATGATCACCTTGAGGTAATGCCCTTCGTTGTCGTCGATGGAAATCCAGGTGCTCCCATCCTCGGCCAGTAGTTCCCTCAGAAGCTCCAGGCGCGGATAGATCATCGCCAGCCATTGGCTGTGCTCCAAGTTGTCGTCGTAATGCTCGAAGGCGGAACGGGTGTTGTAGGGGGGATCGATGTAAATGCACTTTACCTGCCCGGCATAATAGGGCAGTAGCGCCTTGAGGGCATCCAGGTTATCGCCGTGGATCAGCATGTTCTCCGTGGACCCATCGCCAAGGGAAAGCTCCGGCGCCTCTTCCAAAAGGCGGTACGGTGCATTCTGTGCGCTCTTCAGGTCATGCTCTCTTGTAAGCCAGGTAAGGACAGGCATAAAACTCCTTGGAACGCCCGTGGAAACGGGATTTGCGTTGTACTGCGAGTCTGATTCCCGCGTTCAGGGAAATGTACCGCGTGGGTGGGGTGGGTGCAAGGGTTTTGGTGCAATGACAGGGTATTTGCTGTTTTGTAAATTGTGTAGGTCAAGCACCAACATTATTACCCTTCTGACTGGTCAACGCAACTGTCCAGACAAGAAAGCATTCTGAAGCTCAGTTGCGGTTAGGGGGAGAACAGTACCAATCAGGTAATCTTTAGTTATCTTTCATTTGCAAATATCACATTTCACCTTAATATCAAACGGTTTTGAAGCAATTGACATAATGTCGCCAACCGCCGTTATTCATTGTCTTTTCTCGGCCAGTGTTTAAAGTCTGGTAAGAACACATGGTCGTCATATTGAGCGTCAGTCCTAAAGGCAACTATCAGTACGAATATCAGGAAAGGAATAACGACAATCATGAGGGGGAAATGAACGTACCAAGGAAACGCATTAAAGTTAAGGTAAATGAACTGAAGTAGGCTCTGGTAATTTTCACTCGAAAGGGAATAGTCCGCAACTGAGAGGAAGGCGAGAGAAAGGCATAGCACACTGGTGCGACGTTCAGTGCGAAGTAACTCGATAGAATTCTCATATTCTTTGTAGGCAAGTGGGTTGTTATTTACAATGGCAAAATCTCTAAGAATAGAACGGCGGACCCATCCATCCTTCTCACTTGGGTATTTTCTATTTGGAAAAAAGATCTGAATAAAATTCACAAAAAACCTTAGGCCGGGAATGAATGCCGCATAAAAGAACCCAACACACCCTAGGAAGGTAATCATCTCATTTATGTTCGAATGTGTCTTTAGCCAAGTTTCATCGGTATTCCGGATGCTGATTCCGTGTGCAGCGAGTAAGTATGTATCAGTGAAGAGCACTACTGAGAGCACAAACAGAAAATAGGGAAAGCTCGTGAGTTTTTCAAGCAAATCCAGTGTCTCCTTCGCAGCTTTGCTGTTCATGCCGTCTCCTTTCAAAAATCGGAAAATTTGTTGGGTCAGTCCTTGACATGAGGCATTTTTGTATCAAAGCGGCCCTCCTCTAGTCTGTATGGCGATTTGCTGTGCCTGAGAAAACTCTGATAGTGCGCGAGGGAACTCTTCTACAAATCTTGAAGCCTTTGTGTATAAATTATAAATTTCATCCGCTGTTTTTTCCATAGAGAAAGTACCGTAGTCTTGGTGTACTAATCTATTTCGCTCAGCCCCAAGCTCAAGAAAGGCTTTGATGGACTCCGCAAGTTGTGTGTCATCTTTTACCTTTTCCTTCATGAATATGCGAAAGCTGTCGCCGAATAATCCGAAGAAGCTATTAGCATTCGTTTGATCCCAATTAAACCAAGTATGGTACTGCCTGCTTATTGCCTTATTTTTAACAAATGATGTTATTAGATAATTTTCGTTTGCCATTTCGTTTATGAATTCTAATACATTGTCAGTCATTCTTCGTTCAAAATGACTTGCGGCGGAAAGCAGCAGTGACTTACGCCAATTGTCATCTGCTGTACTTCGGAGAGATATCTCGTTAGCTCTGTCCAATATAGTCAGTAAAATAGACAACTCGTTATGGAGTCTATCTACTATAGTGTCAGCCATAGCAAAGTCTCCTCAGAATGCACCGATGGCTTTTCTTGCTCTTTCGATCCTTTTGTTGACATTGAGGGTGCGAGTAGTACCCTCCAAGGATGCTTTAGTGAATTCTTCGTCCATCTCTAATGCTGCAATCTTTGCCCCATCAATGGTGCCTTCGAGTAAACGACGCTCTTTGAAAGCTACTTCAGACGCAGCGGTGAATACTGCTTCAAACAGTGCAATGTTGAAACGTCGGTTCTTTTTGTTGAAAAATGCATCATCATCAATAGTAGAGCAGGCTTTAAGGAATGATTGAAATAAGTTTTCGAGATAGCTGTTTTTCGCTTCGTCGTGTAATTCACATTTCCTAGAAAACTGATTGAGAAACTTCACCATTGAGGGTGCGTAATTTTCTCCTTCTATAAGCATAGCAAAACTTCTCAGCAGGATCTCTATGTCCTTCATGTGGAGGTCTGGCTCTGGAGAACGGAGTAATCGTCGAAATTCAGGATATGTGTTGATTTTATAGAGCATTACGTAGAATTCAGAATGGTACATACTAGTACGAATTTCCTGATGGCGTAGATTTATGCCTCCAGTGTTCAGTCGGTTGAACACTTCATACATTGATGAATCATCGTCATTAGGGGCATTTTGCTTAACTACAATGTTTCTAATAGGTCTTAGGTCGAATTGTGTTTTGTAATCGCCAAGTGTTGCGTAATTCAATCCCTTAAACTTGTTAAGATGGTTTGGAAGCTTTTCTGCTAATTTTAAATTGAATGTCTCAAAGTAGTTGTCATCGTGCAAGATCTCGTCAGGAATCCGTCCTTCTTTATCAAATATGGTTCGGAGTTCAACTCGCCTCTCTTTCTTTGGGAAGCGTTTTTTGATGAAATAGTAGATGGACATCAGCCGTTGCTGCCCGTCTATGACGAGGAATCTGTTGCGTGCTTGCTCATACAGGAATAATTGAGGCACAGGTAGACCAAGGATAAGTGACTCGATCAGCTTAGACGCACGAGTCAGATCCCAGACAAAGTTTCTCTGAAAGCCAGGAATGCGCACAGCCCCAGATTCAACAAAATTATGTAACGTAATAACGTTAAAGTCATTAGGCGTGGCCGTGATGTCGTATTCATCTACCTGAAGATCATCCTCCTCTTCGGCATAATCCTCAAACCAATCTGCTGAACCGTTTTCGTTCATTCCTGCCTCCACATGGGATTGATTTTTTGCATTTCCTTGCGATATTCCGTTATATAGGCTCACTGGTTTCCCCGACAACACCGGTATCTATTCTTCTATTGCTATTGAGACAAAGCTGGCATCGCATCCCACGTCTGCCCAAGCAGCAACCTGCCGTTCTTCTTTTTCCCCCGCTTTTTCCCGTCAACTCCCCACCCGCCCCACTGCTTGAAGAAAAAGAGCACCCCCTGCTCCTCGCACTGGCGTTTCACAGTGAGCACCCACTCCTGTTCCATGGGCCTCGCCTTGTGGCCGGACTCCCCACCAACAATCACCCAATGGATGGATGCAAGATCAAGTGCACCTACATCCTCAAGCAGAGGCTCGACAGAAAGAAACCGGATCGGCACCTTTGCCTTTCTCAGCCGCTCTATGCGGGGAACTCCTGACTCCCTGTCCTCTACCGAAACCCCCATCCAGAGGTTTCTGGGGGCATCGTGATGGTCGAAGAAATGCAACATCCTGTCGGCGCGTTTAGTGAGCACCTGATACGTATGTTGCGGGGTTTGCTTCATTACGCTGAATACGTCCTGAATGAAAGAGTCCGGAATACTTTTGTGGAAGATATCGCTCATGGAGTTGACGAAATACATGGTCGGCCGGTGACGTCGCAGCGGCTCATTCAGGCGCTCGGGGAGGATAGTAAGCCGGAAGTTGTTTTCGTATCCCTTCACACCTATAGCATGGAGCCTGCGCGCCATTACCTCGGCGTAACAATTCTTGCAGCCGGGCGAAACTTTGGTGCAGCCGGTCGTTGGGTTCCAGGTCTGTTCGGTCCACTCTATGGAAGATTGAGCCACTGTGCGTTTCCTTTAAAACAGGTCTAACTGCGGCTTGCTGTACTTCTTCACATCATCCCAGAATTTATGTGCAAGCTGGTGTTTGCTGAAAAATGCCAGGCGGTACAAGGAAAAGTTCTTGTCGGGCAGGCGGATATCGACGGACTTGTCCGCAGTCGAATACTTATAGCCGATATTGTCCATGGAAGTACAGAACTGCTTGATGAAAAACAGGCCGAATTTCTCACCCCTCGCTTCTGCTTCCTGCCAATCATTCCGCCAAGTTGCCTTACCGATAAATTCTTCTACATTTTTGCTGTCCGGCCGCACGTAGTATGACACGTTGCGTTGTGCGTCCATGCCTGTGGGAATGAGTACCAGAAAATCCATGTACCTTGCCGAAAGTCGGCGCAGAGTTTCAAACTTGAGATTATCAATCTTGAAGGGATCAACGAAACAGAAGGCCAGCACCTTGAATGTTGGTGAAAATCGAGGAATATGGGAGAGTATCTCATCAACGGCATCATTGGCATCGCCATGCACAAAATGAGTGTCCATGCCGGGATAATGCGTCTTTACCCTTTTTATCAACGCATCAATATTATCCGGATTCTGTTCGCAGAAGATGTACCTATTGAAAGGGTTTTCGATGCCCAGGGCTATCAGAGGCGACCCATCGACGATTTTGTTGGTGTCCTTGATCCGTGAGCGGCCCGCGCCGGAGAACAGATCGATGTAAACCCGGCACTGCCACTTGTCTTTCATGGATGTTGCAAATATCTGGGCGTAGTTCCGAACAAGACTATACTTCTCTTCGCCCCATGCACCTATTTCCGGCAGATGATATTGCATGATCACCTCATTACAAAATACGCAATGGATTATCAGGAGTTATGCCAATTGGTGTTTTTAATAAATCGCACTGTCAGAGAGATGCATACCTATAAAAAAGCCACCCCTCAGTACCACACTGATCGGACGGCTTCCGTTACCTCAATATCTCTCCCGACGTTTGCACTCAGTCATAGATAGATCTCTCACAATAATATTATAAAATTGTTTAATTTTAATACGATTTTTCATCATTGCTGTCAACGGGAAAGCTCCTTCCATGCGACTGGTAGGCACAAATTTCCGTATCCCCTCTTTTGTCATCCCTGCCCGCTGAACAGATATTCTTGCCTTCGACCGCCGGCGAAATCAGAACGTATCCACACCGCTGTCATCCGACTCCGCGCCTCATCCGCCCCACTGTCTGAAGCTCTCCCCGCTAGCTCAGTCCCTTCCTGATCTTGTACAGGTCCTCCAGGTCCAGACCGTTCTTCTCGTAGTATTCCCGTTCCAACTCTTCCACGTAGAAACGGTCCATACCGCAATTTTCCAGGAAATCCTCCCGCAGCGCCACATCGCGCTCGGCGATGATGGTGGGGAGCAGGGTTTGGAGGTACATGATCTCCTTGTTGATCGTAAAGATGGTTTCGTTGAACAGGTGGACGGGGATATCCTCACGAAGGTATTTCTTGGCCTTCAACTCTTCGGTCACCTCGCGGCGCAATGCCTCCTTGTCGGCCCTGGTGGAGAACTTGGAGTAGAAGTTGCGGATACGGTCTCGCACACGCTCCAGAAGAATGATGGAGATGCGCTCCTCCTGATCGATCTCCTGGAGTTGGCGGTTCAGGTGCTCAATGGTTGTCTGATGGGCTTCGACGGCGGTCAGCCCATCCATCAAGGTTGTCACCTTGCGCCTGCCGAAGCGGCCCAGGTAGGCGTTCTGGTACAACTCGCGGATGAAGAGCTCGTGAAAACACCCTTCCCCGAGATTGTCGAAGGCGGCCTTGTGCTCCAGCAGGCCGTGCAGCATCTGCTCGTTGATGCGGACGTTTTCCATGAAGGCCAACTGGCTGATAAGGTTGGAGACGCTGCTGAAACGGTCAAGGTAGGTGATCACATAGGAGAAATCTCCCATCAGGTCCGGATCGGCGCCATCGCGGATCTTTTCGTCACACGCCTTGCTGGCGTCCAACAGCAGTTGATCGAAGGAGTGGTCGCGGTTTTCCATGGCGATCTTGTTGGCCCGGATCAACGTGAGCATATCGTCCCGGTCGATGCGGCTCTCGATCCGTTTTTCATGCAGGAAGATCCCTTCCAGCACCTCGCGGGTGGAGGAGAGGTAGTCGCGCTCCTCGCGGTTGATCAGGGTCCGCCCCTTTTTCAACATCTCATCCAGGGTGTGGAACAGCGCCCCGGGGATCTTGTTGCGTACGGAAAGGGTCTTGAGGCGGGTCAGGCGGGCGTTGTCCAGGCGGCTGATCTCCCCTTTGGCGTTACAGGTCAAAAGGATGGTGCGGTACTCGTCCACAATGCGTGTGTTGTCCGGGCGGCGATACATGACGTCGATGCGCATGCGTTCCTGCTGATATCGGTCGATGCGCAGCCTGGATGCCAGTTTGACCAGGCGCGAGAAGTCGTCGTCGGCGATCTTCTTGGTGCGGAAATAAAGCCGGCGGAACAGGTTGCGGTAGTCGCGGTGGTGGCGGTTGATCAGCTTGATCACGAAGAGTTGGGCCGTTTCATCGGCTAGGAGAGGAAAGATCTCGGAGATGAGCAGGTCGTCCCGTTCCTCCCCGATCGCCTCGGAGCGCTTGATGGCCTTGCCGATGCGCTTGACCAGCTCCTGCTGCTGGCTCTTCAAGGTAGGAGAGAGCCGCGTGGAGTGGACAAAGAAGAAGTAGTTGCAGACCGCGTTGCCCTCAAGGAAGAGATTTTCATAGGTCGCCGAGCCGACGGTGCGGTCGCTGAAACTGATCAAGCCGCTCCTGTCGTCGGTATGGGCGCCGTACATGACCAGGCGGTTGATGATTTCCGGTTTGACCAGATCCGCGGCCGGCTGGTCCACGCCGAACATGTATTCGCAGAAAGAACCGCCGTTACCCTGGTAGCTGATCCCCTGGGGTGCGATGATGAATTCGTTGCCGGGCGAAAAGATGCGCAGGCGGTCGTCGTCCTGCACGACATTGAAGAAGTAGCGCTGATAGGCGTCGGTGCCGGCCACCATGACGAAGTACTCGATCTGATCGCCCATCTGCCCGTGCAGCCGGATATCCCTGTGCATGATCGTCCCCCTTACGCCACGTCGAAATCCATCCCGTCATAGGCGAACTCAACCCCTTCCGGCAGCCGTGTCCCATCGGCGTAGGCCACCTCGTGCGTGAGGTGGGTCAGGACGGTGCGGCGGGCCCCCAGGCGTCGTGCCGCCTCGATGGCCGTCTCGATGTTGAAATGGAAGGGGTGCGGCGTCCAGCGCAGCCCGTCCATCACCAGCAGGTCAAGCCCCTCCAGCAGGGGGAGCGACGAGGCGGGAATGCCGCTGCAGTCGGTCAGGTAGGCAAAATTCCCGATGCGGTAGCCCAGGGCAGATGTCCGGCCATGCTCCAGCGGGACCGGGATGATTGTCCGCCCGAACAGGTCGAAGGGGTCGCTGACCACGGTCGGGTGCAGCAGCGGCGTGTAGCCGGAACCGTCAGAGTGCTCGAAGATATAGCCGAAGCGTTTTTTCAGGGTATCGAGGGTGGTGCGGGAGGCGAAGCAGGGGATGATCTCCTTGTGCAGGAAATGGAAGCCACGCAGGTCGTCGATGCCGTTGACATGGTCGGCGTGGGAATGGGTGAAGAGCACGGCGTCCACCCTGGGAAGCCCCTCGCGCAACGCCTGACGGCGCAGGTCGGTGGAGGTGTCCACCAGTATGTTCCTGGCGTCGTGCCGGATGAGCAGCGACGCCCGCGTCCGCTTGTCGCGCCGGTCGTCCGAGGAGCAGACCCGGCAGGTGCATCCCACCATCGGCACCCCGGTGGATGTCCCGCTCCCCAGAATGATAACCTTCATGCCGTATCCTTGACGAAGTTTTCACTGCATATCGACCGCGGGCGCGGCGGTGGAATCCGGTCGGTCACCGCAGCGTTACCGGGACCAGCAGGAGCGGAACCCTGCTCCGGCTGCATATCTTGTTCGTGACGCTTCCGGCCCAGAATGCTTCCATGCCGCTCTTCCCGTGGGTACCGAGGACGATAAGGTCAATCGGCGCCCGGTTGGCGGCTTCCACGATCGTGTTCGCCGGATCGCCCCGCAATACGTGCGCGCTGGCCGCAAACCCCTGGTCGCGCAACTCTCCGGCCAGGCCCGCGGAGTATGTCTCGGCATCCTGCAGGGCCATGTCCAGCATGCGCGAGGTCGTGCCCGGCAGCATCCTGCCGGTAACCGTCATGTCGCCCGAAAGGTTCGCAAAGCGGGGAACCACCATGGCCAGGTGCAGGGAAGCCGTGCAGGCCCGCGCCAACTCCTTCGAAACCGGGAGGGCTTGCGCGTGCTCGGGATTGCCGTCCA
>JAATGX010000118.1 GCA_015688915.1 Desulfuromonadales bacterium | reverse complement strand
TGGAAGCAGTGTCATGAGCGATTACCGCTATGAAATTCTTCTGGTGCTGCGATTGCTGTGGGCGGCGTTCTGGGGAGTTGTTTTGGGATACGAGAGGGCGCGTCACGGAAGAAGCGCAGGCTTACGGACTAATATTCTTGTCTGTGTCGGAGCTGCATTGATGATGATCGTGTCGAAATATTTCTATTTCAAGCCCGGCGAATTCACCGGCAACATTACCACCGCCCTCGACCCGTCGCGTATTGCCGCACAGATCGTGACAGGCATCGGTTTCCTGGGTGCGGGCGTCATCATCAAGGAACGTGGCGGCATACGCGGACTGACCACCGCCGCAACCCTGTGGTATAACGCCGGCGTGGGCATGGCATGTGGGGCCGGGATGGTAATTCTTCCCGCTTTCTGCACGCTGCTTGGCCTGGCTTCACTGACCATATTGAAGAGCCTGGAATATAAAATTCAGCGGGACAGCTACAAAACCATCCATGTCGAATGCAGTGGCCTGGGAGACCATACGCTTCTGGCGCTCAAAGACTATTTCAAAGAGAGAAACATACATATTGTTGATATAAACTTCAGTCAACACGTCAAAAATGAGGTCACGAATTATGAAGTCGTCGTCAAAGGCAACTGGGACAACAACGCTCTGTTAATGCATGTCAACCAACTGGCAGCCTTCGAATTCGTCACCCAAACAAGGCTGAGCTAGGCTTTCCTCGAGGTCGTCACGCACCCTCGCTCTGCGCCTTCAAGGCCTCCATCTGGTAGTGCGCCCTCAGGGCATCCGCAATCTCGGCAATATCCCCGGCCATGATCGAATCCAGGCGATAGAGCGTCAAACCGATGCGATGATCGGTCATGCGCCCCTGCGGGAAGTTGTAGGTGCGGATGCGCTCGCTCCGGTCGCCGGAACCGACCTGCTGCTTGCGATCCGCGGCCAGCTTGGCGTTCTGATCCTGGAGGATGGTGTCGAGGATGCGGGTCTTGAGCACCTTCATGGCCTTGGCCCGGTTCTTGATCTGGCTCCGTTCCTCCTGGCAGGCCACCACCGTGCCGGTGGGGAGGTGGGTGATGCGCACCGCCGAGTCGGTGGTGTTGACGTGCTGGCCGCCGGCGCCCGATGAACGGTAGACGTCGATCTTCAGGTCGGCCGGGTTAATGTCGATATCCACGTCCTCGGCCTCGGGCATGATCGCCACGGTGCAGGCGCTGGTGTGGATGCGCCCCTGGGCCTCGGTTTCGGGCACGCGCTGCACCCGGTGGGTGCCGGATTCGTACTTGAGCTTGGCAAAGACCCCCTCCCCCTCCACCGAGGCGATGATCTCCTTGAACCCTCCCCGCTCCGACTCGGAGGCCGAGATGGTTTCCACTTTCCAACGATTGGTATCGGCAAAGCGGGAGTACATGCGGAACAGGTCGCCGGCGAACAGGGCCGACTCGTCGCCCCCGGTTCCGGCGCGAATCTCCAGGATGACGCTCTTGTTGTCATTGGGGTCCTTGGGAAGAAGCAGGAGTTGAATATCCGCCTCAAGCTGCTCCTTCTCCGCCTCCAGACTCTTCAGGTCCTCCTCGGCCATCTCCTTCATGTCAGGGTCGGCCGACAGTTCACGGTTGTCGTCAATCTCGGCCAGCACCTTGCGCCAGCGGCGATAGGCCGCCACCAGCTCGTTCAGGTCAGCGTGTTCGCGGGAGAACTTGCGGAACTCCGGCTGGTTGGAGATCACCGCCGGATCGGAAAGAAGCGCCTCCAACTCCTGGTAGCGCCGCTCCAGTTCCTCTAACTTGTCGAACATCCAGTAACTCCTCGTTTCTTCGTAGTGTCACATTTACCCACAACAAAGCCCTGGCTTCGTAACGTAGCGGCGACAAGCCCCTTGCCTCTCTACCAAGCGGTGGCTTGCATACGTCACCAAGCGGGAGCCCGGTAACCAAAGGGAATCAAATAACATCTGCGTGAAGCCAATGCAAACACAAAGTTATTTACGGACACGTTCCAAGCGCGGCGAGCATGGTGATCACCTGCCCCGCCGTTCGAGCATCTTCTTGAAAGGATAGGGTATTGAACAGTCACTGGTCAGCAGGGGCAAGGGACGACACTCAACAGTTGGCCATTCCCTGTTTTTTTTTGCCGGGATCGAACGCCTTCAACTGGGCCTTGATGGCCTCGATATGGGTTTTGTCGCCTTTGTCCAATATTCGCTGCAACCTGCCGAAGAGTATGTTGCGGCGGCGGTCCGCATCCAGTGGTATCGGCTGAAATCCTTCGCGCCTCTCCACGGCGGCACCCGGCCGCGGCCGCCGCATTTCCCCCTCACCGGTGAGCGCCCACTCCAGATCATACCCAAAACACCTGCAAAACGTAGTCAGTTCTTCCAATGGCACGGTGTTTCTGTGTTTCCAGACCCCGAGCTTTTTCGGCGGGACCTTCAGATCGCGCGCAAGATCGATATCTTTTTTATATCCGCGAGCTTGCTTTAATCGCTCGATAATCTCATGTGTGGTTATGATTACGTTTTGCAATCAACTTTTCCTTGACATTGACTACATTTTGTAGTTATTTTCCACCACCAGGCTTAGAACTAATAATTAAACACTCAAAAAAAAGAGTGGCTGGTCATGAATCTCTTCGCCCGGTCAATTAAATGACTCTCCGCTCTCCCGTGGCGGCCATCCAGGCGCCACCACGAAACCCCGGCGAGGCCCTTCTATGGACAGGACACCCCCCAGCACGCAGCAGCCCCGCACAGACTGGCACCCGGCCGACATCAAGGCCGCACTGGCCAAGGCCGGCGGTTACACCTTCGCACGGATCGCGCGGGAGCACGGCTACGTGTCCAATGCCCCCAACAGCGTGCTGCACAAGCCATGGTCCCATGTCGAGCGGATCATAGCGGGCATCATCGGTGTACAGGCGGCCGATATCTGGCCCTCGCGCTATGACCACCGCGGACGGCCGCTTAAATCCCGCTCGTCACGGATGAGAACTCAGGATAGCAGAATAACAAACCGGGGTGCGGCTGGCAATGGCTAAAAAACTCGGCCAATCAGATAGTTCCCACCATTCCCCACCAGACTCGATCCACCGGGCCGGAGAGATGCGGGAAACGCCTTCCACCCAGGGAAGCCCTTTCATGGTAGCAGCCTCGTGGTGAAGCCTGTCTTCTTGCAAAACCCGTACCTTTCTCAAGGAGGCGAAGGATACCCATGGCAAATGACTGCACTGAGAGCGGTGCGGAACAATATCGGACCGGAGAGCTGGAAAAGGCCAAGGAAGCGGCCGAAGCGGCCAGCAGGTCGAAGTCCCGGTTTCTGGCCAACATGAGCCACGAGATCCGTACCCCGCTGACCGCCATCATCGGCTATACCGACCTGGTCATGAAGACCGGACTCACCCCGGTGCAGCGCGACTACGTGGGCAAGATCGCCTCTGCCGGCGAGTCTCTGCTCAGGATCATCAACGACATCCTCGATTTTTCCAAGATTGAGGCCGGCAAAATGGATCTGGAGTTTGCCCGATTCAAACTGGATGACGTCCTGGCACGGGTCATGGCCATTGTCCGGCAGAAGGCGGACAAAAAGGGATTGACCCTGCGCCTTGACGCCGTGCCGGAGTTGCCCGGACAGCCTGTCGGGGACCCTCACCGGCTGGGCCAGGTGCTCACCAACCTGCTGGGCAATGCCGTGAAATTCACGGAACAGGGAGAGGTTACCCTGAGCGTCGCGCTCCACGAACGGACCCCGGGCACCGCAACCTTGCGTTTTTCGGTACGCGACACCGGAACCGGCCTCTCTCCGGAAGCCATGGCCAAACTCTTCACCCCCTTTACCCAGGCGGACGGTTCCACAACCCGGCGCTTCGGCGGCACCGGCCTGGGGCTTTCCATCTCCAAGCAACTGGTGGAACTCATGGGAGGGGAAATATGGTGCGAGAGCGAGCCCGGCCAGGGAAGCACATTCAGTTTCACGGCTCAATTCGGCATTGGAGAGCAGCCGGACAGCCCGGGAGGGCCGGGTGGGAGATTGTCCCCCCTTGCCCGTGATCCCGCACTGACCGGGGCGCTGCCGGCCGGTGGCGGATATGGCGAGCGGCAGGAACCGACAGGGCGCCGCATGCAAGACACCGGCAAACATGTACACACCATCCATGTACCATTGGAGGTCACCCATGAACACACCCCGCCGCGGCATCAGCTTCAGGACCAAAGTCCTGCTGCTGGTACTGACAAGCTGCTTTGCGCTGGGCGTCCCCACCGGCATCATCACCCTGAGAGAATTCATCCACAGCCACGAAACCTTCGTCAATTCCTACCGGACGTCGCTTTTCCATAACTTCGACCATCAGGCCAGGAGCCAGGTGGAACTGGCCGTCAGTATCCTCAGGCGGCTGAACGAACGGTACGAGAGGGGAGAAGTGTCCCTGGACGAGGCGAAGAGCGTCGGCGCCGACATCATCCGCAACCTGCACTTCGGGACCGACGGCTATGTCTGGGCCGACACCTCGGCGGGAATAACCGTCGCCATGCTCGGCAAAACGGAGATCGAGGGCAAGACCCGCTATGATCAGCGGGATGCGAACGGGAAATATTTCATACGGGAGATCATCAAGACCGGGATGCGGCCGGACGGGGGCTACACCGATTACTCGTTCCCGAGGCCGGGCAGTGACAAGCCGTTTCCCAAGCGGAGCTATTCCCTGTATTTCAAACCATTCGACTGGGTCATCGGCACCGGAAACTACGTCGACGACCTGGAGGCGCTGGTCAGGAAGGCGGCCGACGACAATCGCACCCGCATCGAGCGCGGCGTCTATCTGATCGTCGGAGTGACGTTCTTCGTCTTTATCGTCATCAGCCTCATGATCATTGCCGTTACTAGGATACTGCTCAGGAACATCGGGGCGGAACCAACGGAGATGGAGGAGATCGCCATGCAGGTGGCCGGGGGTGACCTGACCATCCCGATGGCCGATGGCAGGAGCGGCATCTACGAGGCGATGCGCCGGATGGTGGAGGGCCTGCGCCAGATCATGGACAAGGTCAACCAGAGCTCCCAGGAGGTATCGGCCGCGGCGGCGCAGCTCACCTCCCACGCGGAGCACACCACCGACGGCTCGAACCGGGTGGTGAGCCAGGCGGTAACCGTGGCCACGGCCAGCGAAGAGATGGCGGCCACCAGTTCCGATATTGCCAGCAACTGCCACATGGCCGTGAACAGTTCCAACAACGCCAGCGTCACGGCCCGAAACGGCACCGCCGTGGTCCGGGAGACCGTGGAGGGGATGAACCGGATCGCCGACAAGGTGCGCAGCTCGGCGGGAGCAGTGGAGCAGCTTGGCGCCCGTTCCGAGCAGATCGGCGAGATCGTCGGCACCATCGAGGACATCGCCGACCAGACCAACCTGCTGGCCCTCAACGCCGCCATCGAGGCCGCCCGGGCCGGGGAGCAGGGACGCGGCTTCGCCGTGGTCGCCGACGCGGTCAGGGCGCTTGCCGAACGGACCTCCAGGGCGACCCGGGAAATCGGTGACAGGATCAAGACCATCCAGAGCGAGACAAGGCTGGCCGTCACGGCCATGGAAGAGGGGGTCTGCGAAGTGGAGCGGGGGACGGTGGGCGCCGCCAAATCGGGCCAGGCGCTGGAATCGATCCTGGAACAGATCAACGACGTGAC
>JAATGX010000195.1 GCA_015688915.1 Desulfuromonadales bacterium | reverse complement strand
TCGCGGGGCTGGAGATGGCGCTCGACGCCGGCCACCATGCCGGTGAAGCTGGTGATCCGCCAGTCGGCCGAGATGGGCCGCTGCATCTCCCGGCAGGCATAGCGGTCTGTGCCGTCCTGTTCGGGGCGATAGGGCGGGGCAGGCAGGTCTGTTGGCATGAACTGCGCTGAAATGGGGGGTAAATCGTCTCCCGTGCCCGCCTTGACCGCCAGTGCGGCGATTGTGTCCAGGATCTCCCGGTCGCCGACCGCGGAGAACGCCCTGGCGTCCTTGAAGGCCGTGCCGTGCAACAGTCGGCGGAGCGGCGCCCCGTACGCCCCGTTGATGTTTCCCCAGGCAACGTAACAGAGAAATTCGGCCCGGGTCACGGCAACGTACAACAGCCGCGCCGCCTCGGCCGCCTGTTCCTCTTTCGCCCTCTGCCGGTGCTCATTCAGCCGGTCCGAGCCCAGGTCGAGTGTGAGCGTCCCGTCATCGTCATGAAACAGCACACGGCCGTCCCTGCCCGCGGGAGGGTCCCAGGCAAAGGGGAGGAATACCACCGGGTACTCCAGCCCCTTGCTGGCATGGATGGTGGAGAGGGTGACGGCGCGCGCGTCCGTCTCCAGGCGCAGCAGCGCGGTCTCATCCGCCTGCTCGCCGGTGATGCGCCGTTCCAGCCAGGCGATGGAGCCCTCCAGGCCGGGACCGTGTTCCTGTTCCGCCTGGTGCAGCAGTTCGCAGCAGTGCAGGATGTTGGTCAGGCGACGTTCGCCGCCGGTCCGGGCCAGGGCCTGCCGCCTCACACCGCACTCCCCCAGCAGGCGCGAGGCCAGGGCTATCACGCCGCCGGTCCGGGCCGCCTCGTGCAGCGCCCGGAAGCGCAGCAGCCAGACCTCCCAGGCATCTTCATCACTCGCGAGCGCAAAGACCTCGTTGGCCGACAGGCCGATGACCGAGGTCACGAGCGCCTCGCGCACCAGGGCGCTGCGGGCCGGATCGGCCGCCGCCCGCAGGATGCGGAGCAGATCCAGGGCCTCGCGGGTTTCGAAGATGGTGGCGCTGCCATGCTGGACCGAGGGGATACCGAGGGCGTTCAGGGCCGCCTGGACCTGGTCGGCCTGGTAATGGGCCTTGACCAGCACGGCGATGTCTCCCGGCCCGAGCGGCCGTCGTGCGCCATCCTTACCGATAATCTCGCGGCTGCCGTCCAGCAGGCGGGCGATCTCAGCGGCGGTGGCCGTGACCGCCGCGCTGCGGGCCGGGCCTTTGGCCGCTGCCCTGGTCTGGTCCGAACGCCGGTAGACCCAGAACCGCAGCGGAGACCCCTCCGGGATGCCGTTGCACAGGAGCTGCTGGTGCGCGGCCCTGCCGGATTTTACCGCGCTGAACCGTATCGCCCCGTTGAGAAATGGGTCGTCGTTTGCCCGGAACAGGGTGTTGACCGCCCTGACCAGCGGCTCTGACGAGCGGCGATTGGTGTCCAGGGTCCAGCGCCTGTCCGTCTCCGTCGTCAGTGCGGCGGCGATGTAGGCATGGATGTCCGCCCCGCGGAAGCTGTAGATGGCCTGCTTGGGGTCGCCGATGAGGAACAGCGGATAGGCGCTTCGGCTCCGCTCAGGGTCCGGTCGCTGCTCACGGTCTGATCCCAGTGCCGGCGGGTGAGCGGAGTCGAACCCCGCCATGCGGGAAAATATCCGCCATTGCAGTGGATCGGTGTCCTGGAACTCGTCGATCAGGGCGGCGTGGTAGCGCTCGCGCAGCCCGGCCGCCAGCCGTTCCCCACCGTCTCCCTCCAGGGCCAGGTGCAGGTCGAGCAGCAGGTCGTCGTAACCGCGCAGATTGAGCGCCTGCTTGCGCCGGTCCAGTTCGTCCCGCAACCACTCTCCGAGCGCTTTCTGACGATGGATCAGTTTGTCGGCATACCCTTGCTCGACCAGGCTGACGCTGTCATGCAACTGTTGGCAGAGTCCGAAGAAGGGGTGGTTCGGCCGGGTGGAGCCCTTTTTCAGGGCGCCCTCGATCCGGGCCGTTGTCATCAGCGCCAGGCCATCCCACTCCTTTCGCGCCGCCCCCTCCACCAGGAGCCTGTCCAGGCTAAGCGCGGCCGTCTCGATCCGTTCCGGTTTGTAGCTGGTCTGGTTCAGGCCGGCCTGATTGAGTTGTTGGATGATGATTTCCCGCTCGGTGCGCCACATGGCCGCCACCGCCGGCAGCAGGGCGTCACGTCGCGCCAGGAGCGCCCCCAGGTCAGGATCGTCCGTCTCGGGGATGACCCGCAGGGCCGGGTTCCGGTACTGTCCCTCGAAAGGGGCGGCCAGTTTGTCCGGCGTGTACCCGTCGCTGATCAGGCGCTCCAGGAACGACCCCTCATCCGCCATGACCCACGTCCGCCAGAAGTCGTCGCACGCCTGGCTGACCAGGGCGGTCTGGTCGGTGGTCAGTTCGGTGTCGAACAGCGAACCGGATTCAAAGGCGTTTTCCAGCAGCGCCCGCTGGCAGAATCCGTGGATGGTGAAGATGGCGGCATCGTCAAAGGCGTACAGGGCGCGGGTAAGGAGTTTCTGCGCTGTTCCGGCGTCGATCTTCCGGCCGGCGAGCAGCATCTGCTCCAGTTCGTCGGCCGGTTCACGGCCTGCGGCATACAGGTCCAGGGTGGCAACGATCCGTTTCCTGATCCGGTCACGCAGTTCCGCGGTGGCGGCCTTGGTAGAGGTCACCACGAGGATCTCCTCCGTCCGCATGCGCTGTTCCAGCAACAGCAGGATGTACAGGGCGGTGATGGTCCAGGTCTTTCCGGTCCCGGCGCTGGCCTCGATCAGGGTCAGGTCGCTGGTCTGGATGTCTGTGAGATTAAGGTGTTTCACGCCACCTTCTCCTCCCGCGCCGCCAGCCGTAGCGGCTCGAACACTCGCCGTGCAAGCGCTTCGAATTCCCCGTCCAATGGATCGCTATCGCCAAAACAGATGGAATACGCCGGTTCCGCCGATTCAGCGGGCTGCGGGGCGTGGTCGCTGCCGGTCCAACGAGCCTCCGCCTTTTCCACGCCCTCCGTGACAAACAGCCAGGAGACCTGCGGAAAAAAGGGGAGCGGCCGCCGCAAGCCTTCACGGTACAGTTCCAGCAGGTCGCCGAGAAGAGCGGCGGCGTTGGGGAGCGGCGCAAGGGTCATGACCAGGTCGTTGCAGACCAGCAGGCTCTCGCACGGGTATCCGGGGACAGCCAGGGCGTTGAGCAGCAGGTGCTCGACCCACAGGGAGAGGCGGTCTTTGGCTTTCATGGAGGCGGAGCGCCAGACTACGTGCCGGCCGGAGCGGATGCCGTCCAGGACTCCTTCCAGCAGGAGCCCGCCATGGTGGAAGTGCACCGGAAGCTGCTCCAGTTCGGCGCCCAGAAAGGGTACGACCAGTCCGGCGAACTCCCTGCTTTCGTCCAGGGCTTCCCGAAAGGCGGCCCGCCCTGCGCCGAGCGGCGGCAGCAGCGCCTTGGCCCGGGTAACCTCGTAACCATCGGCCGTTTCGACACCGGACAGGATCTGCCGCACCAGGTCCTGTTTGAGGCCATAGGCGGTCAGGCTGTCCAGGCTGAACGGTTCCCGCTCGTCCACCTCCTCCATGGGATCGGACGGGCGGATCCCCAGTCGCCGGGCCAGGAAAGCGGCGGCCGGGTTGGCCAGGAAGCGCTTCAGGTCGCGTATGTCGATTCCAGTCAGCAGTTCCGGGTCGTCCGGCAGCGGTTCGGTGATGAAGCCACTGCCGGAACGCCCGGACATCTGCCGCTGGCACAGGGCGTCCCGGTATTCCGTGGAAAAGCTGAACAGCGGCGAACCGGCCTCCCCGGTGAAGTACTCCGGGCTGAAGGCCTGGAGGCGATGGTTGACCAGGACGGCTGGGGCGCTGTCTGTCCCGCTGACACGGAAGCCGCGCTCCACGTAATCCAGCAGTTCAGCCACCACCACCGAGGGGGGGATCAGGGAGTTGTCCCGGTCGCTCTGGCCGGTGTAACTGATGTGCAGGCGCTCCCCGGCGGAAATGAGCGTCTCCAGGAACAGATAGCGGTCCTCATCCCTGAGGGACCGGTCGCCGCGCCTCCGCTTGCCGGACAACAGGCTGAAACCGGGCTGCCGCTTGGTGCGGGGAAAGACGCCGTCGTTCATCCCGGCCAGGCAAATGACCCGGAAGGGGATGCTGCGCATGGGGAGCATGGCGCAAAAGGTGACCCTGCCCCCCAGAAAACCGAAGTCGCCGCCCGCCCCGTCCAACAGCCTGCCCACGGTTTCCCTGACCGCATCCAGGCCCACGGGAGCGGTGAAGCCGTTCTGATCCTCGGCTTCGCGCAGAGTCTGGAGGGCGTCGAAGAGCGGTTTGAGCACGTTTTCACCGTCATCCGGCAGGATCAGGTCAAGGGCGATTGCCGAGAGGGTATCGGCCCATGCGGACAGGGTGCGTTTCCCCTCCAGCCGTTCCGTGACCGTCCGGCACACCTGTATGAACTCGGCCAGCTTGCCCAGGGGTACGGCCGAGCGCCCTTCGATCGCCTCGAAGGGGAGGATGCCGCGGAACAGCCGGTCGCTGTCCGGCTCCAGGGCATATCCGAGAAAGAGGCGGTCCAGTCCGGCCTGCCAACTGAACTCGTCAAAGGCAGGAAAACCGAGCATGGCGCGCTGCCGTGCATCCAGCCCCCAACGCACCCCGGTTTCGGCCAGCCACTCCCGGATCGTTTCCAGTTCGTCCGGGGCGATGGCGAACCGGGCCAGGACCGGCGGCGATTCCAGCAGTTCCAGGATCTGGTTGACGCCGAAGCGGGTAGCCGGGAGCCCCAGGATGCGGGTGAATGTCTCCAATACGCGGTTCTCGCGGCGTTGGCTGCGGTCAGCCATGGTGAACGGGATGGGGGGCCGGCCGCCGGACCGGGTGCCGAATACGGCGGCGATGTAAGGCGCATAGCTCTCCATGTCCGGTATTATCACCACGACGTGGCGCGGCTCCAGGCCGTCCAGCTCATCGAACATGGCCAGCAGGCTATCGTACAGCACCTCCATCTCCCGGAGCGGGCCATGGCAGGAGTGCACCTGTAGAGAGCTGTCTCCGGGCGCCACCACGATCCGTTCATCCGTACCGCCGCTGTCGCGCAACAGGCGGATGTCGCCCCGGATGGCCTGTAGCAGGGTTCCGGCGGCCGGCTCTCCCGTATCGTCGTCCAGGTCAAGGGTCGCGAAACCGTACTCCAGCAGCAGGTCGTGGAACTCCTGTCCCATGGTTCCCAAGGAGGAGAGCAGGGGATTGCCGGTGTCGTAGTATTCCCGTGCTTCGGGCGCCTCGGCCAGCGCAAGTTCCGCCAGGCGCCTCCGGGAGACGAGGTCGCCCCAAAAGGCGCCGCAGGGGTTTTGCAGGTAGAAGACCACGTCGGTGGTTTGGGCCAGCAGGGAGAACGCCTCCAGGTGGAACGGGGGGAGGTAGGAAATGCCGAACAGGCTGATGCGCCGGGGAAGGGCGTCGACGGGGAGCGCGCCGGCCCCGAGGCGCTCCCGGAAGGCCGCGAGCTGTCCGGCCCGGTGCTGCCCCGGACAGCCGGTCGAGATTTCGCGCCACAGGACGGATTGCCAGCCGTCGTCCCGCCCTTTGTCCCATGCCAGGACCATTTCCGGCCGGAAGATGATGTACTGGTCGAACAAGTCGGCCAATGTGTTTGAAATTTGAAGGAGTCTTCGGTCGTTATCTCCCGTACCCAGGTAGCCGGCCGCCTGTTCGAAGCCGGGCCGTGAGCGCAGGCCGGGAAGGCGAGCCGCGATGCGCCAGGCCATGTTTTCCCGCGTAAAGGGGGAAACGTCGGGCAAACCGGGCAGCACGGCGCGGAAACAACTGTCCAGGATCTGGTTGGGAAAAGGGAAATCGAGTCCGGCGCTGACGCCCCGGATGGTTGCCAACTCAAGGGAGATCCAGCGGGCCATGCCCGGGGTGAGCACCACCACGGTTTCACGCGCGAGCGGAGGAGTGGCGGAGTCCGCCAGGCCATCGGCCAGTGCCGCTGCCAGGCGGGTGAGGGAAGCGCTGGTGATGACCATGAGTGAGCCCATGGGCGCTAGACTACACCGGAACCGGCCGGACAAACAAGCGGGAAAAGCGGGCGATGTGGGGAGGGTCGGGCCGGGGGAGAAAAACCCCGGCTATCCGAAGGGAGGTTCCGGATAGAGGGAGCTTCTTCGCAAGAAAGCCATTGTCGCACCATGGGCCGGCGTGCTATACAATAAAGCACCTTTTGAACCACAGGGTCCACCCTGTGGTTTTTTTGTTACGATACACGGACAAGGAGTTTGATAAATGTCTTTTGAATCTCTCGGCCTGCGGCCTGAACTGCTGAGCGCGATTGCTGCCCAGGGTTATACCGTGCCGACCCCCGTCCAGACCCAGGCTATTCCGGTGATCTTCGAGGGATGTGATCTGCTGGCCGGCGCCCAGACCGGTACCGGCAAGACCGCGGCCTTTGCCCTGCCGATCGTGCAACGGCTGAGCGAAAATATCCCCAGGGAAAAGCGCCGAAAGCCACGCGCGCTGGTGCTGGTGCCGACCCGCGAACTGGCGGCCCAGGTGAGCGAACAGATGAATAACTATGCCCGACGCCTGTCCCTGCGCTCCACCATGATCTACGGAGGGGTGACCATCCAGGCGCAGATCGAGCGGCTGCACCGTGGCGTGGATATCGTGGTCGCCACGCCGGGGCGTCTGCTGGACCATGCGGAACGGGGCACCGTGAACCTCTCCCGGATCGAGTTCCTGGTGCTGGACGAGGCGGACCGCATGCTTGATCTGGGGTTTATCGACGACATCAAGCAGGTGGCGAAATACCTGCCCCCTAAGCGCCAGACCCTGCTCTTCTCGGCAACCTATTCCCAAAGCATCAAGCAGCTTGCCGACGAACTGCTCGACCACCCCCGACGGATCGAAGTGGCGCGCAAACAGATCACCGCCGATGCGGTGACCCAGACGGTCCATGAGGTGGCACGGAGCCGCAAGCGGGAGATGCTCTCGTTCCTGATCCGCCAGGGAGGGTGGAACCAGGTGCTGGTCTTCGCCCGCACCCGTTACGGCGCGGACAAGCTGACCGAAGAACTGTTGCTGGACGGGATCAAGGCCAGCGCCATCCACAGCAACAAGAGCCAGTCGATCCGGACCCGGACCCTGGCGGAGTTTAAACGGGGCGATTTGCGCGTGCTGGTGGCCACGGATGTGGCGGCGCGCGGGCTCGACATCGAGCGGTTGCCGCACGTGGTGAATTACGACCTGCCCCAGGTTCCCGAGGACTATGTGCACCGGATCGGCCGTACCGGCCGGGCCGGAGAGGACGGTGTGGCCCTCTCGCTGGTCTGCCCGGAGGAAAAGCCGCTGCTGGTGGCAATCGAGCGGCTGCTCACCTATGCCATCCCGCGCCAGGCGATTGCGGAGTTTCCGCACGTGGCAGCCAAACGGACTGTTCGGGTTAAGGAGATCAAGCAGGCTGACAAAGTGACCAAGATAAGGAAAATGCAGGACAAGCAGGCAAATACACGGGCTCCGGCAAAGGGCGCGGCCCCGCGACGGGGGAAACCGATGACAGAACGGCCCGCACCCAAGACAGGCCGCCGGGGGAGCAGGATGAAGTAGGGATCGGATGGATAAATTAGGAATGTCTCTGTTTTTATTCGCCTAATGCATCAATCAGGGCGCGATCAGGGACAGGGTGGGGAAATAGGTTCGATATCGGGATGCGTCACGGGTCAACAGCGTCAGGCCTTCGATCGCTGCATGGGCTCCGATGAAGAAGTCGGGCAGCGGTGAACGGCGTGCTCCTCCCAATTTACGATAGCGCAGGAAACATCTTCCCGCCAAAAAAGCGGCCTCCCATGGCAGGGGACGCCGTTCGAAGGTATCCGGCCGAAGTGCTTCATCAAGTTCCTCAATACGTGTAAAACCGATGGAAACCTCGGCATAAATGACCGGATTGATGATCAAAAGCGAGTTGTCGGCCGCTTGTTGCAGTTGCCGTGAAGACCACTCGTACCAAGTTGCATCTTCCTCCAGCAGATCGAGCAGCACGTTACTGTCAACCAGCACACCGCTGCTCATTCCTCGCCCCGGGTCAGCGCCATGATCTCGTCGGTCGTCATCTTCAGCGTGGCCCGTCCGCGCAAGGTCTCGATCAAGCGTTTGCCCTTGGTGGCCGCTCCCTGAACAGCCCGCACAACGACGGTATTTCCCTCGACCACGAATTCGACCTCGGATCGGGAGGCAATACCCAGCTTTCGTCGAATATCTCGGGGGATCGTCACCTGCCCTTTGCTGGTTACCCTCATAATTTCTCCTTAAATGTAATACCTAAGTAAGTATTACATTTGGCTGCACTGAGTCAAGAATTATCCAGGTTTCAGATAGCAAAAAAGGCCCACGTTGTGTGGGCCTTTTTTGTATTCGCGGATCAGGAAACGTACCGAATCAGACCAGGTCCTGCACTCCCTGGTAGATGATGTCGAACAGTTCCTGGATGTTCTCCTCGGCAATGCAGGAGAAGGCAATGCGCAGGTCGGTCTTGGTGGTGGAGATGGCGCCGACCCCGTACTTGTCCAGCAGGTGGATGCGCAGCTTTTCGGCTTCCACGGTCTTTAGCCTGAGGCACATGAAGTAGCCGGAGTTGAACGGGTAGTAGGTCCAGGCGGAACCGTACCTGCCGCTGTCCAGGACCTGCTTGGTCTTGAGGGCGCGACCCTTCATGACCTGGAATTTCTCCTCCTTCTGGGCCAGGAACTGGGGCGAGCGGAGCGCCTCAATGACAAAGGTCTGGGAGGGGTGCGGGCAGTTGGAAATCTTGGCGCGGATGATCCCCATGGCCTTCTTCTCCAGGGCGGTAATGACCGGCGCGTTTTCGTAGGCGTTGCCGTCGGCAAAGGTGATGAAACCGGTGCGGAAGCCCCAGACGAACTCCTCCTTGGTGGCCCCGTCCAGCTTGATGGCCAGGATGCGCGGGTGGAGGTTGGCCAGTTTGCCGAACAGGGACTCCTTGAGGCTGTCCTCGTAAAAGAGCCCGAAATAGGCGTCGTCGGAAATGGCGACCACGTTGCAGCCGGCCTCGGCAACCTCCTTGATGGCCGCCACCAGGGCGTCTCCCTCGGCCACCGTCGGGGTGTAGCCGCTCGGGTTGTTGGGGAAGTTGAGCAGGACGATCGCCTTGCCCTTTTCCTCGGCGGTATTCTTCAGTTCGGCCTTGAACGCCGCCACGTCATAGCCACCCGTCGGCGTGAAGGTGGGGTGCTTTTTGACGATGGCGCCGTTGCAGGTGCCGAAGGTCAGGTTGTAGTTGCCCCAGAGCATGTCCGGCAGAATCAGGTGATCACCCTTGTCCACGAACATATCGCCGACGATGGAAAGACCGTGGGTCAGCGCATTGGTGACAATGGGATTGCTGAAGTGCTTGCCCTGCTGGCTGGGGTTTTCCCGCAGCATCTTTTCCCGCCACAGGGAACGCAGTTCCGGCTTGCCGGCGGGCGGCGCATAGGGATAGATATCCTTGGGATCAAAGGCGGACAGCTTGTCCTGGATACATTGCAGGAACATGGGCCCGCCGTTTTCGGTGGCGATGCCGATGGTTGCGTTGTATTTGTGGGCCTTTTCCTTGGCTTCGGCCGACTGGGTCAGGATCCCCTTGGGAAAGAAGAGGTTCTTCCCCAGGTCGGAGAGCATTTCCAGGACATGCGGGTTGTGTTGGGCGAGCAGATCGTTCAGTTCCTGTGCCAATGGATTCATTGGTTTCCTCCCGGTTGTTGGTGAACAGAGCGTTTCACACGTGGCTATGTTGTTGCAATGAAGCGTCCGGCTAATAATAGAACAGCACCGGTTCCGCTTTGTCAATAGGGAATTGTCGGATCAATGATATTCCGCTCTGGCCGTATACCGGATAAACCGGCCGTTGATGAAACGCCCGCCATGATGTATGGTCTGACCGGCGATTACGGAATATGGATGCCATGGAAAAGGAGCTGGATATGATAAAGAGCATGACCGGGTACGGCAAGGGAGAGGCGGTTTCGGAGCAGGGGCGGTTCACGGTGGAGATCCGTTCGGTCAACCACCGCTACGGCGAGGTGTCGGTGCGCATGCCGCGCGGCTTCCTGGCGCTGGAGCAGGAGGTCAAGCGCGTTGTCTCCGCACTGCTCAAGCGGGGGAAGATCGATGTTACGGTCCAGTGGGAGGAGACCGCGGCCGTGGAGGGGCTACCGCGCATCGACGGCGCGGTGGCGGCCGGGTACCATGCCGCCTTTGCCGGTCTGGCCAGGGATCTGGGGATTGTGGCGGACGTGCCGCTGTCGCTGATCCTTGCCCAGAAAGGGGTGCTCAGGGAGCGGGAAAATGGAGCGAGCCTCGATGAGGCCGGGTTCCTCCCCCAACTTGTTGTGGCTGTCCAGTCGGCCGTGGGAACCATCGACGCCATGCGCACCAGGGAAGGGGAGGCGCTGGCTGCCGACCTGCTGGCCCGGCGCACCCAGGTGGCGGAGTGGGCCGCTCAAGTCGGCGAACGGGCACCGCAGGTGGTGGCCGAGTACCGCCAGAAGCTCAAGCTGCGCCTGGATCAGCTTCTGGATGGGGTGGAGATGGATGCGGCCCGCCTGGCCCAGGAGGTGGCGTTGATGGCCGACCGGTGCGATGTGACCGAGGAGTTGGTGCGGCTTGCCAGCCATTTTTCCCAGTTCGACGAGACCATGGGACTGCCGGAGCCGGTGGGGCGCAAGCTGGATTTCCTGATGCAGGAGATGAACCGGGAGGTGAACACCATCGGTTCAAAGTCCAACGACGCGGAGATGACGTCCCTGGTGATCCGGATCAAGGCGGAGATGGAGAAGATGAGGGAACAGGTGCAGAACGTGGAGTAGTAATTAAAATCAGTTCTCTCACTCGCTCACTCCGTTCGCTGGAGCTCACAGAGGCACAGAGAAATCAAAAGGATGGTTTCTTTCTCTGTGCCTCTGTGAGCTCTGTGAGAGATAGCTTTTCGGTTATAATCTATTGTTTCCCCGTATGCCCGAACCCGCCCGCGCCGCGCATGCTCTCCTGGCTGAATTCAGTCACGACGCTCAACGCGGCCTGCACCACCGGCACGAACATCATCTGGCAGATGCGCTCACCCGGTTCGATGGTGTAAGGCAGGCTGCTCCGGTTATGGATGCCGATGCCGATCTCGCCCTGGTAGTCGGAATCGATCACTCCGATCGTATTGGCCAATATAATACCATGCTTGATCCCCAGGCCGGAGCGGGGCACGATCAGGGCCACCAGGCCCGGATCGTGGATGCTGATGGCGATGCCGCTGGGCACCAGCACGGTCTCGCCCGGCTGCACCGTGAGCGGTGCTTCCAGGCAGGCGCGCAGATCCATGGCCGCCGCGCCGCGGGTGGCGTAGCTCGGGAGCGGGATGCTCGTTCCCACCAGCGGATTCATGATTTTGGTTTCAATTTTGTGGCTGTTCATGTAAATTTTCGCTCTTGTAAATGGGATGGCTGGCCGCTGGGGCAAAGGATAGCAGAGAAGCCCGAAAGGCGACAGCCAAATTTGCGGTACGCCGCATCCCCTGTTTGAAAGGATGAAACCTGCCATGAAAGATCCCCGTATCGCACAGTTCGCCGAGATCCTCGTGGATTACTCCACCAGGGTCAAAAAGGGCGACGTGGTGCTGATCTCGGCCTCCGGCCTGGAAGCCGCGCCCCTGGTGAAGGAGTTGTACGCCCTCTGCCTGAAGCGCGGCGCACGGTATGTGGAGTACGCCTTCACCGTGCCCGAGATCGACCGCAACCTGTACAACCTGGCCAATAAACAGCAACTGGAGTACTTTCCCCAGCACAAGCTGGACTTCTACAAACAGTTGACCGTCTATATCGGCATCGGCGCCGGGGACAACTCCATGGTCATGGCCAACGCCCGCCAGGAGGCCATGGTGGCCTACCAGAAGCTGACCAAGCCGCTGGTGGATCAGCGGGTCAAGCATACCCGCTGGGTGGTGACCCGCTATCCGACCCATGCCGCGGCCCAGGAGGCCCGGATGAGCCTGGACGAGTACGAGGAATACCTCTTTTCCGCCTGCTGCATCGACTGGAAGGCCGAGTCGCGGAAGCAGGACAAGCTCAAGAAGCTGATGGACAAGACCAGCGAGGTGCGGATCACGGCGCCGGGCACCGACCTCCGTTTCAGCATCGCCGGACTGCCGGGGATCAAGTGCGACGGCCGCTTCAACATGCCGGACGGCGAGGTCTTCACCGCGCCGGTCAGGGATTCGGTGCAAGGCCACATCACCTACAACTGCCCCAGCGTGTACCAGGGCAAGGAATACAACGGCGTGCGCCTGGAATTCAAGGACGGCAGGATCGTCAAGGCCACGGCCGAGGCCGGCATGACCGGGCCGCTCAACAAAATCCTGGATACTGATGAAGGGGCGCGCTACATCGGCGAGTTCGCTCTGGGGGTCAATCCGGGCATCCGTCAGCCCATGCGCAATATCCTGTTCGACGAGAAGATCTTCGGTTCGATCCATTTCACTCCGGGCCAGGCTTACGACGAGTGCGACAACGGCAACCACTCCGCCGTACACTGGGACATGGTCTGTATCCTTACCGACG
>JAATGX010000081.1 GCA_015688915.1 Desulfuromonadales bacterium | reverse complement strand
GCCGCGCCCATTCCATCGCCGCCCAGGGCGGCATCAACGCCGCCAAGAACTACCCCAACGACGGCGACTCCATCTACCGCCTGTTCTACGATACCATCAAGGGGGGCGACTTCCGCGCCCGTGAGGCCGATGTGTGGCGTCTGGCCCAGGTATCCAACAATATCATCGACCAGTGCGTGGCCCAGGGCGTGCCCTTTGCCCGCGATTATGCCGGCTACCTGGACAACCGCTCCTTCGGCGGCGCCCAGGTGTCCCGCACCTTTTTCGCCCGCGGCCAGACCGGCCAGCAGCTTCTGTTGGGCGCCTATTCCGCCCTGTCCCGCCAGATCAAGGCCGGCACGGTCAAGATGTACAACCGTCGCGAGATGCTCGACCTGGTGGTTGTTGACGGCGTGGCCCGCGGCATCACGGTGCGCAACCTGGTCACCGGCGAGCTGGAAAGCTATGCCGCCGACGCGGTCTGCCTGGCGACGGGCGGCTACGTCAACGTGTTCTATCTCTCCACCAACGCCATGGGGTGCTCGGTCACGGCCAGTTGGAAGGCCGCCAAGAAGGGCGCCTTCTTCGCCAACCCCTGTTACACACAGATCCATCCGACCTGTATCCCCCAGGCCGGCGACTACCAGTCCAAGCTGACCCTCATGTCCGAATCACTCCGCAACGACGGCCGCTGCTGGGTTCCTAAAAACAAGGCCGACCTGGGCAAACATCCCAGCGAGATCCCGGAAGAGGATCGCGATTACTATCTGGAGCGCAAGTACCCCTCCTTCGGCAACCTGGCTCCCCGCGACATCGCCTCCCGCGCCGCCAAGGAACAGTGCGACGACGGCCGCGGCGTCTGCCCCGGCGGACGCGGCGTCTATCTGGACTTCTCCTCAGCCATCAAGCGCGTCGGTGAAGACACCATCCGCGAGCGCTACGGCAACCTGTTCGAAATGTACGAGAAGATCACCGACGAAAACGGCTACAAGCGTCCCATGCGCATGTATCCGGCCCCGCACTACTCCATGGGCGGTCGGTGGGTCGATTACAACCTGATGAGCAACATCCTCGGCCTGTTCGTGCTGGGCGAGGCCAACTTCTCGGTACACGGCGCCAACCGCCTGGGCGCCTCGGCCCTGATGCAGGGTCTGGCGGACGGCTACTTCGTCATCCCCTACACCATCGGCGGGTACCTGGCCACTGTCAAGCCGGGCCAGGTCAAGACCGATCACGCCGAGTTCAAGAAGTCCTCCGAAGATGTCGAGGCCGAGCAGAACAAGCTCCTCGGCATCAACGGCAAGAAGACGGTGTTCGAGTTCATGCGCGAGTTGGGCGGCCTGATGTGGGAAAACTGCGGCATGGCCCGTTCCAAGGCATCCCTGGAGACGAACCTCAAGAAGATTCCGGCCCTGCGCGAGGAGTTCTGGAAAAACGTCAAGGTCACCGGCACCGGCGCCGAGCTCAACCAGCAGTTGGAGAACGCCGGCCGCACCGCGGATTTCCTGGAGTTCGGCGAACTGCTCTGCCGCGACGCCCTGCACCGGGAAGAATCCTGCGGCGGCCATTTCCGGGTGGAGTACCAGACGGACGACGGAGAAGCCATGCGCAATGACTCCGACTACTGCTATGTCGGCGCCTGGGAATACAAAGGCAACGACAAGGAGCCCGAACTGCACAAGGAACCGCTGAAATTCGATAACGTACATCTCGCCGTAAGGAGCTACAAATAATGAGCGATCACAAGACCATGACACTGACACTGATCGTGTGGCGACAAAAGGGGGCCAGCGATCCCGGCAAATTCGAAACCTACACCGCGAAAGGCATCACCGAACACCACTCCTTCCTGGAGATGCTGGACTGCGTCAACGAAGATCTGATCCACGACGGCAAGGAGCCGATCGTCTTTGACCACGACTGCCGCGAAGGCATCTGCGGCATGTGTTCCCAGGTGATCAACGGCATGCCCCATGGCGGCCAGGACCGCACCACGGTCTGCCAGTTGCACATGAGGAAGTTCAAGGACGGAGACACCATTTACATCGAGCCGTGGCGCGCCCGGGCCTTCCCGATCGTCAAGGACCTGATCGTGGACCGTACCGCCCTGGACACCATCGTCCAGGCAGGGGCCTACGTTTCCTGCCACACCGGCGGTGTGCCGGACGGCAACGCCATCCTGATCCCGAAACCGGCGGCTGACGAGGCCATGGACGCCGCCGAGTGCGTCGGCTGCGGCGCCTGCGTGGCAGGGTGCCCCAACGGTGCGGCCATGCTGTTCACCGGCGCCAAGGTGTCCCAGTACGCCATTCTGCCCCAGGGCCAGCCCGAGGCGTCGGCCCGCGTCAAGAACCTGGTGGCCGCCATGGCCCAGTGCGGCTTCGGCAATTGCACCAACCACTACGAGTGCCAGGCATCCTGTCCGAAGGGGATCAACGTCAAGTTCATCGCCCGCATGAACCGGGAATTCCTCAAGGCCCAGTTCTGCGGCTGCTGATTGCGGAAACATTTTCAGTTTTCATGTGGTACATTCGGGGCAGCCGTCAGGCTGCCCTTTTTTTCTGTTCATCACGGTGGCACATTGGTTTTAATTCCAAGTTGCAATCTAAAAGCGACCACCCCCAACCCCTCCTTATCAAGGAGGGGAGCTTATAAATCCCCCTCCTGTTTCAGGAGGGGCTAGGGGTGGTAAGGTGTCAGCTTGAACGCACATTGGAATAAGTCATGGATTTCAATCTCGTCAATCTGAAGATAACCGTCCGGTCCGCCAATCCCGGCCTGCCGAACCTCCGTCTGGCCGATCTGGGGGGTGGGTTCGCGGAAGCGTGCAAAGGCGTGGCCTGTCGCAGGCCCGCGGCCGCATGCGAACGCTGTTCCGTCCGGGATGATTGCCCATGGCATACGGTGTTCGGCCAGGGATTGTC
>JAATGX010000115.1 GCA_015688915.1 Desulfuromonadales bacterium | reverse complement strand
GTCAGTATGTCCATCAGGTAGTAGCTGTCCACATCCGGGTCAAGTGTCAGGTTCGAGTTGTCCGCGATATCCGCGATGGCCGCGACGGCAGCGTCGCCGATGGCATCGGCATTTCCCGCCTGGGCGCTGGAGGCTCTTCTCAGCGCATCCGCGGCATCCTTGGAGAGCAGCCCCTTTGCGACTCGATTGACCGCCCCCTCGAAAGCGGCGCTATCCACCTTGCCGGTGCCGTCCAAGCGTTGCTTGATCGCCGACTCGAGCAGGGCATAGGCATGGGGCATGCATTTCATGCCGAGCCGTTCCTTTGCCGAGAAATCGATATTCTCCCCCGTCTCGGCCACCAGGTAATAGGACATCATGGCCAGGGGTATCGTCGTGATGACGACAAGCAGCAAAACCTTCTGGCTGATCCTCAATTGGCCCATCAAATGAATTATCGGTGAAAGCAACATGATCTTGGCCCCCTCTTTGGCTCTGGGCGGCAGCTTCATCGAAACTGCTCCTCTGTTCAATCGGCGATCTTGCCCATGTGGAAACGCTGATTCTGTTACTGAACCCACTCTTCCCACAAAACGAAAAAGGCGCCGGAAATACCATGTTATCGGTTTTTCGGCGCCTTTGCCCAAGATTCATCAAGGTGCATATTCTACGTTAATGAAAAGTGGATATAAAGTATCATATTTGACTTGTCTGTCAAGGAAGGAGACGATTTCATTAACTAAACAAGGGAGGCCCCCTCTGGAGCCTCCCTTTACGAATCAGCAGTACGCGACCGCACATGCCGGTTCGCCCTCACGGGCCTCCGGCACCTCAGCCCATCACAATAATCAGATCCTCCTTCTCCACCTTCTCACCCTCCCTGAACTTCACCTCCGCCACCTTGCCGTCCGCCCTGGCCTTGATGTTGGTCTCCATCTTCATGGCTTCCGTCACCATCAGCACGTCTCCGGCCTTGACCTCGTCGCCTGCCGCGACATTGACCTTGAGCACCTTGCCCGGCATGGGGGCGCCGATGTGGTTGGGATTGCCCTTGTCGGCCTTGTCGGCTGCCGCCTCGTCGGTCTGGGCCGACTGGTCGCGGATCACCACCGAGCGGTTGTTGCCGTTCAGTTCGAAGTACACGGCCCGGGTGCCGTCATTCTGGACCTTGCCAATGGCGTTCAACTTGATGATCAGGGTCTTACCCGGCTCGATATCCATTGATGTCTCCTGCCCCGGTTCCAGGCCGTAGAAGAAGATCGGCGTGGGGATGACCGAAGTGTCGGAGTATTCCTGGCGATGCTTGTCAAACTCGGGATACACATGGGGATAGAGGATGTTGGAAATGACCATCCGGTCGTCCACCTTGTGGCCCACCTTCTCCTCCAGCTTGAGCTGTTCCTCGAAAAAATCCACCGGCTCCAACAGTTCGCCGGGGCGGCAGGTGATCGGCTGTTCCCCCTTGAGGATGATCCGCTGCAACTCCTCGGGCCACCCCTGGTACGGCTGGCCCAGCATCCCCTTGAACATGCCGACCACCGATTCGGGGAAGGCCAATTCGTCGCCTTTGGTAAAGACATCCTCGGGTTGCAGATTGTTTTTCACCAGGAACATGGCCATGTCCCCCACCACCTTGGAAGAGGGGGTGACCTTGACGATGTCGCCGAACAGCATGTTGACCTTGTGGTACATCTCCTTGCACTCGTCCCACCGCTCGATCAGCCCCAGGCCGGCCACCTGCGGCTTGTAGTTGGAGTACTGCCCGCCCGGTATCTCGTGGTGGTACACCTCGGCCGTGCCGCTTTTCAGGCCGGACTCGAAGGGGGCGTAGTAGTCGCGCACCGTCTCCCAGTAATTGGCCAGCTTTTGCAGGCCCGGGGCGTTGACCCGCGGATCACGCTCGCTCCCCTCGAGGGCCGCCACCAGGGCGTTCAGGTTGGGCTGGGCCGTGAGGCCCGACAGGGCCGACAGGGCCGCATCCACGATGTCCACCCCGGCCTCGCTGGCCTTGAGCAACATGGCGCTGCCGTTGCTGGAGGTGTCGTGGGTATGGAGATGCACCGGGATGCCGATATTCTCCTTGAGCGCCTTGACCAGTTTGTAGGCGGCCAGCGGCTTGAGCAGGCCGGCCATGTCCTTGATGGCCAGGATATGGGCGCCCATCCGCTCCAGCTCCCTGGCCATGTTCACGTAGTATTCCAGGGGATACTTGTCCCGCTTGGGATCGGTGATGTCGCCGGTATAGCAGATGGCCGCCTCACAGATCTTGCCGGTCTTGCGCACCGCTTCCATGGCCACCTTCATGCCGGTGGTCCAGTTGAGGGAATCGAAGATACGGAAGATGTCGATGCCCGAGTTGGCCGCCTCTTCCACGAACTTCTCCACCACGTTGTCCGGGTAGTTGGTGTACCCCACGGCATTGGAGCCGCGCAGGAGCATCTGGAACAGGATATTGGGAATCGCCTCGGACAGCTTGTGCAGCCGCTGCCAGGGGTCTTCCTTGAGAAAACGCATGGAGACGTCGAAGGTCGCGCCTCCCCAGCACTCCAGGGAAAACAGGTCGGCGCCCAGGTACGAGGTCGGCTCGGCGACCTTGAGCAGGTCGTGGGTCCGCACCCGGGTAGCCAGGTTGGACTGGTGGGCGTCGCGCATGGTGGTGTCGGTGATGAGCAGCTTTTTCTGCTCCAGGATCCACTTGGAGAGCCCTTCGGCCCCCAGCTTCATAAACAGGTCGCGCGAACCGGACGGACGCGGGTCGGTGTAATCGATCTCCGGTACCCGGGCCTCGATCAGGTCGGCCGACTTGAGCGACCGGGGGGTGCCGGGCGAACCATTGACGATCACGTCCCCCAGAAAGGCGAGCACCTTGCTGGCCCGGTCCTTCTTCTCGCGGAATTTCAGCAACTCGGGATGCTTTTCAATGAACGAGGTGTCGCACTGTCCCTTGAGGAAAACCGGGTGGGTGACCACGTTCTCCAGGAAGCCGATGTTGGTCTTGACCCCGCGCACGCGGAACTCCTGCAAGGCGCGGTTCATGATGCTGGAGGCGTCATGGAAGGTCAGGCCCCAGGAGCTGACCTTGACCAGCAGGGAATCGTAGTGAGGGGTGATCCGGGCGCCGGTGAAGGCGTTGCCCGCGTCCAGGCGGATACCGCAGCCGGCGGCCGAGCGGTAGGTGGTCAGGGTGCCGAAGTCCGGGGCGAAGTTGTTGGCCGGGTCCTCGGTGGTGATGCGGCACTGGATGGCATAGCCGCGCATGTCGATGGCCGACTGGGAGGGGATGTTGATCTCCGGGTCAGACAGCTTGTGGCCGCAGGCCACCAGGATCTGGTTCTTCACCAGGTTGCGGCCGGTGATCATCTCGGTCACGGTATGTTCCACCTGGATGCGGGGGTTCATCTCGATGAAGTAGTGGTTCCCCTCCTGGTCCACCAGGAACTCCACGGTGCCGGCGTTGCGATACTTGACCTGGCCGGCGATCTTGAGGGCAGCGGTGCAGAGTTCTTCCCGCTGGGCCTGGGTCAGGGAGAGGGACGGGGCGAACTCCACCACCTTCTGGTGGCGGCGCTGCACCGAGCAATCCCGGTCGAAGAAGTGCACCAGGTTGCCGTGGTTGTCCCCCAGCACTTGCACCTCGATATGTTTGGGATTGGCCAGGTAGCGTTCCAGGAAGACCGCGGCGTTGCCGAAGGAGGCCTTGGCCTCGCTGCCGGCCGCCACCAGCCCCTCCAGCAGCTCCTTCTTGTTGTTGGCCACGCGCATGCCGCGCCCGCCACCACCGGCCGCAGCCTTGATGATGATCGGGTAGCCGTGGTCCTTGGCGAACTTGAGCGCCTCCTCTTCCTTCTCGATCGGCTCCTCGGTGCCGGGCACCACATTGACGCCGGCGGCCATGGCCGCCTTGCGGCCCGCCACCTTGTCCCCCAGGGCGCGCTGCATCCCGGCCGTGGGTCCGATGAAGGCGATGCCGTTGGCCTCGCACTTCTCGGCGAACTCGGCGTTCTCGGCCAGGAAGCCGTAGCCGGGGTGAATGGCGTCCACATCGGACTTCAGCGCCAGGGCGATGATCTCGTCGATCCCCAGGTAAGCGTCGATGGGGGACTTGCCCTTGCCTACCAGGTAGGCCTCGTCCGCCTTGTAGCGATGCAGGGAGAGTTTGTCCTCCTCGGAATAGAGGGCCACCGTGCCGATACCCAGCTCGGTGCAGGCGCGAAAGATGCGGATGGCGATCTCGCCCCGATTGGCGGCCATGACCTTGCGGAACTTCAGTTTACTCATCTGACTCCTCCGGACGAAATATTTAGTTAAACTAAAATTATTCAGTTATTTTGAATAGTTACGCGATTCAGGTGGCGGCATGAAACCAGATTGATTCCGGTTTGTCAATCATGATTTTTGTGTTTACATAACCGGCTGATTATGAAATGGAAACAGAGGCAGGGGTGGGGTTCATCGAACGTGTATGCATGGATTGGAACTTGGAGGGAATTTCTATCATTTCATCAGAAGAAGAATCTTCTTGTGAATGTCCGGGTCGATGGTGAGTTCATGGAAGCCTCCTCGTGGCAGTTTGATTTCGGACGGCATGGCCGGTCCGACCGCTTGCTCATACAAGCTGTCACTACCACCGGAGGCTTCCACCTCAACTACTAACTTTATGCATTCAAATCTTTCTGTGGATTCAACGCAACGTGATCCTTGCCATCAACAGCCTTCCTGAAGCCGCCAATGGCCTCACCGACAGAAGCACCTAATTCCGGCAGTCTCCCCACACCAAATATCAGCATCACGATTGTTCCCACAATAAGCAGTTCCGGAACGCCAAAACCGAACATGACTATCTCCTTTATCGAGTCAGTTACCGAGCGCTGGCTGCTTTGAAAGCATCCATCACCTTTTGAACCTTTACGGAAGGTGCACCTACCGTTATGAAACCGAGCGGCCGCTCGATCTTCCTGGTATCAACGATATTCACCTTGCCGGGATCGACAAATCCCCGGCCCAGGCCGCCTATACCGCTTTCATCCAGGGCCACCCTGTCGTTAACCTCTTTAACGAAATCAACAGCCCTGGCACTGGGCGCGTATTCGCTATTGGCCATTACCACCTGCTTGATCAGGCCGCGCGTTGCGCTGGCCTTGGCATCGGTGTACACGGTGATGGGTATATCCCTGCCTCCCAGTTCCTTCCAGTTGGTGACCTTGCCGGTATGTATATCCCTGATCTGTTCCCAACTGAGAGTTTTCACCGTATTGCGCGGATGGACAATAAAAACGACCTCTGACGTGGCCAGAACATGCATCTTCAAATCCGGCACCGGCTTCACGAGCCCGGCTGATTTTGCCGCTTTCACCGTGGCCTCCAGTGACGCGGATGCCATGGCGGCGTCGCATTTGCCGTCGATCAGGTCGATCAATCCTTTACCGGCATTACTTTTATCCACAAGCAGTTTTATTCCCGAAGCCTTCTCCACCGCGACCTGGTGCGGGGCTACCAGGTCGGCAACCACACTGGCCGCGCCACTCAGCCTGACATCCTCGGCCAGGGCAGCCTGGGCCTGGCAAAACATCATCACAGCACCCATTGCAAGGCCGAAAATCCGGTATGAATTTTTCATTCGACAATTCTCCTCTCTGTTTTCGTAGGCCGGCTCAGAATTTTCTGTGACACATCTCGCAATCGTTGAAGGCTTTGCGGCCGTTATGACAGACAAAACATGCCACGTCCTTCTCATGATCGTCCATGGTGATCAGCGCCTTTTTTTTAGTATCGAATATCCTGCTGTGGCAATCGTTGCACACAAGCCCTCTGGATGCGTGCAGCCGTCCGTCAAAAATCACCCTCCCCTGCCCCGCTCCCCCGTACAACAAAGCTTTGTTGCTGGTCGCGAATACTGTTCCGCCCAGAGCGATTACAGCGAAGAGGGTTATGCACAAAGTCACGTTTCGCATGGTATCTCCGGATGATGGGACAGGGCGGGCCGATCCCGTCCGTTACCCTGGACGCCCCTTGATCAACGCCCGCCGCGCCATCATCAAAAATGTCGTTATGCCAGAATGTTCCTGCTCACTTTTTTCACGTCCGCGGTACCGGTCAACGTCATCGCCACGACCAGCTCTTCATTCATCTTCTGCAGCATGAGCGCAACGCCTTCCGCTCCGCCACCCACCGACCCGCGTACCAGCGGCCGCCCGACCAGCACGGCATTTGCCCCCAGGGCGAGCATCTTCAGCACATCGGCTCCGTAGCGCACTCCGCCGTCGGCAAGGACAACCATCCGGCCTTTCACCTTGTCCGCAATGGCCGGCAACACCCGGGCGGTTCCCGGCGTATGGTCCAGAACCCGGCCGCCATGGTTGGAAACAACAATCCCCGCGGCACCAATATCCAGGGCCATCAATGCCTCCTCGGGCGTCATGATGCCTTTGATCAGAAAGGGAAGCCTGGTTGACTTGGCGATCTCCCGGAGTTGCTTGAGGGTTTTTGTCTCCACGGTCTTGCCTGGCAGGGCGCGTGAAGCCCGGCCGGCCGAATCGATATCGAGTGCAAAAAACGGCGCGCCGGTCTGCTCAATAAGGCGGATCCGTTCGATGATCTCGGCCTGGGTGCGCGGCTTGATCTGCGCCACCGCATGCCCGCGGTACTTGCTCACGGTTTTCAGCCTGGTCTCGTAGACTGAGAGCGGGTCTCCGATTCCGTCAGCGGCAAAGCCCATGGTACCGGCCAGAACACAGCCACCGATTATTCCTTCGGCATACTCCTCTTCGCCAACCTTGCCTCCCAGCCCCATGTTATAGGTTACACCGCCGGTAACGCCCGAAAGGATCGGCATGGAGAGCTTGGCACCGAACAGGGTCAGGGTGGTATCCGGCTTCTTTACCTCGTGGAAGGTCAGCATTTTCAGATCGTAAGCGGCCAGGGCCTGGAGGTTGTTTCTGAATGCCCTGCCCGAGTCGATCCCCCCCATGCCCGGCACCTCTCCGGAACATGCCACCCCGTCACATTCGGGACAGACGCGGCAGCGTGGATACATTTTTTCGCGAGCCGCCTTGAGCACATCGGAGAGTTTTTTTGCCCCTCCCCCCGCAGCCGCCGCCGAAGCGGCCTTGGCTTCCCTCTTCACATCCTCGGCCGCCATGGCATCCTTGCGGCCCATGCCCTGCACAGCCAGCACACCCGCTCCCACGGCCGCCGCGGTCTTGATGAAACTCCGGCGGCTCACCCCTGTTGTCGTCTCTTCCTGTCCCGTGGACTCGTTCGGTTCTTCAGACATGCCGTTCTCCTTCACTGTGTGGTGTAATGAAGGATTCGCCTGTGGATACGTTCCAATCCTTTATCCACATGAGAAAGGACGGAGCGTCTTGAGGCAGTTCCTCCAAATTTTTTAGATGGGTTGAACATAAGCCAGGAGAAAATGCCGGGAAACTGAATTGTGCCGAATGGCGGGAAAGGGGACCTGAATGGCAGAATCGGACGATGAATGGCTTTGCGGTTCAACGGAAAGAGGTTTTACAGGAGGTTCCGCAGGGTGAAGGGGGTCTACTTACTCAGGATCAAGCGCTGCTTCAGGTCTTTGGCATTGTATCTGCTGACCAGC
>JAATGX010000111.1 GCA_015688915.1 Desulfuromonadales bacterium | reverse complement strand
CTTCATCACTCACGCGGCGTTGCTGCGTCAGGCTTTCGCCCATTGCGCAAAATTCCCCACTGCTGCCTCCCGTAGGAGTCTGGACCGTGTCTCAGTTCCAGTGTGGCTGATCATCCTCTCAGACCAGCTAACCATCGTCGCCTTGGTGGTCCATTACACCACCAACTAGCTAATGGTACGCAGACTCATCTGATGACAGAAGGCCCGAAGGTCCCCCCTTTTCCCGCAACGACCAAGGCCATCGTGGGCTTATCCGGTATTAGCACCCCTTTCGAAATGTTATCCCAGATCATCAGGCAGATTATCTACGCGTTACTCACCCGTGCGCCACTAGATGAGGAGCAAGCCCCTCATCCCGTTCGACTTGCATGTGTTAGGCACGCCGCCAGCGTTCGTTCTGAGCCAGGATCAAACTCTCCAGTTGTATACTGAAACGTTTGATTGCAAAAACTCAAATTCACTACTGGTAAAACCCGCAATCACTTACTAAACAACACTGCTATTCGGTTTTCAAAGACCAGGCCGACAAGTGCGGCGACAGAAGAGGAGTTATAACAAAGTCGGTTTCTACTGTCAATCATTAATTTTCAAAGTCTCGCTTTTTTTTCGCGCCCGGAAAAACTCAAATAAATAACGCAGGCAGCAAAAGGACGAGTTTTCTACCATGACAGGAAGACACTGTCAACATATTTCCGACACATTATTTTCGTCAACATCATTCAGCGGCTTCAGGGACAGACCGCGAACAGAATATATCGATAGCTACCGCGCAGGTTGACCGACACATCCTCTGTATACGTATCAGCAGGTCACATATAATAATTGTTGCTAAGCGTCGGGGACTTATTGTAGAAATCATCCCATGGTAAAATATTTCACACGAAACAAGAGTTGCGATTTACACATGAAGACGCTTGCTGCACTGGCATTCATACTGTTGACCGCCGGCTTTGCCCATGCCACCTCCCGCGACGAAGCCCAAAAAGTCATTTTTGTCCTCAAGCAGACAGGCGGGGTAATTGAGACGACACCCGAGGAGATGCACAGCATCGACGACACCTACGCGGCGGCGGAACAATACGATCAACTAAAAAACCACGAGATGTCCGAGCGGTATTATCAGCTCACCATTCAGAAGGCGCGAGTGTTGCTGGCCAAACTGCTGGATCTTGTCTCGGATACGCCGGCAATCGAAACCAGCCAACCACCGGGCGGTACCCTTCTGGCTTCCATCCCTCCTTCCCTTTCGAACGCCATGCCAGTGCCGCGCAAACCTGAAAATGCGTCGCCAACTCGGCAACCGGAGATTTCTGACGGCACCGCGTCACGCACCCTAGAGCAGAGTGAGACATTGCCTGCACCAGAAAAAACCGACGCCGGCACCAAACACGTCTCCGGCGGCGTGATTTCGGAAATGCTCGTGGGAAACGCCAGTGTCTACACCGTGGCCAAGCACGACACCCTCCGCCTGGTGGCGGCCAAACTGGGGGTCAGTCGGCACTATCTGGCCGCCCTGAACAACCTTGACCTCCAAGCACCTCTCAGGATTGGCCAAAAGCTGAAATTCAACAATCGCAAGATCATCCCCCAGCGGATGACAAACGGGATCGTTATCAATATTCCCGATCGTACTCTTTACTATTTCAAGCAGGGCAAACTGGCGACATCGTTGCCGGTTGCCCTGGGAGTGCCCAAGAAGGGCGAAAAATACGACTGGAAAACACCCACCGGCAAGTTCAAGATTACCGCCAAGCAGAAGGACCCGACCTGGCATGTTCCGTCGTCAATCCAGTCAGAGATGGAGGAGGAGGGGAAGGACGTCATCACCAGCATCCCTCCCGGCCCCCAAAACCCGCTCGGCAAATACGCCATCAGGACATCTATTCCCGGCATCATGATCCACAGCACCACCAAACCGGGATCAATCTACAGCTTTGCCAGCCACGGCTGCATCAGGGTTTATCCTGAGCAGATGGAGAAGCTTTTCCCACTCGTCAACGTAAATACGCGGGGCGAGATCATCTATCGTCCGGTGAAACTGGCTGTCACCGAAACCGGACGGGTATTCATGGAGGTTCATCAGGATGCCTACGGTACAGGGGCCGGATTGGACGCCACGGCAAAAAGGATGATCGAGAAACGAAACCTCTCGGGCCGCGTCGACTGGGACAAGGTTGAATCGGTTATCAAACAGAAATCGGGGATCGCGGAGGATGTCACTCTCTGACTACCGGCCGGCAGCAGATACTGAAAAGGGGCGCCCGTCACGGTTGGCGCCCCTTTTTTATGGATTGGTTACTCGTCCTTTGGGGGTGACTTGCCGGACGAATCCCCTTCGTTGTCATAGGCAGACGGTTCGGTTCCTTTGATAAAGCACTCCATGACCGCCCCCGGCGTTCTTTCCCTGGCAAGCCTTCCGGTGCGGGGATTGATAAGTACGAATGTTACATTCTCGGGCGCTGTAAAGTCTTCAACTGGCAGCAATGCGACCGCTTTCTGCATGAATTCCGCCCAGATGGGGGCTGCCGCCTGACCGCCGGAGCCCCCCGCACCAAGTGAACGTTCCTGATCATAGCCGACCCATACGCCCGTCACCAATTGGGGGACATAACCGATAAACCAGGCGTCCTTGGACTCGTTGGTGGTCCCTGTCTTGCCAGCCACGGGACGCCCGATAAGCGAAGCACGATGACCTGTGCCGCTGGCCACAACACTCTGCATCAGGTTGGTGATGACATAGGAGGTTTCGGGAGACACCACGGGCACCGGTATCGGTGCAGCGGCCTGCTCGAGCACATTGCCGTCATTGTCCGTCACCTTGGTGATGACCGATGTGGGCAGAAGCTCGCCCCTATTGTCAAACACCGCATAGGCGGAGGTAAGCTCCAACGGCGAAATGCTTGCGGCCCCCAACGCCAACGCAAGGTTGGCGGGAATCGGCGAGGTAAAACCGAGCTTCCTGGCATATTCGGCAGCATAAGAGGCGCCGATCTGCTCCATGATCTTGACACTGACGATGTTGATGGAGTTGGTCAGGGCCTCGCGCATGGTCACCGGGCCGCGGAAGGTTCCGTCGTAGTTCTTGGGCTTCCAGGTACCGCCGGCACCGTCGGGATACTCGACCTCGGCGTCGTCTATAATAGTCGCCGGGGTCAGCCCCTTGTCCAGCGCAGCCGCATAAATGATCGGCTTGAAGGCCGAACCGGCATTGCGTTTGGCCTGGAGCGCACGGTTGAACTGGCTCTTCTTGAAATCGTACCCCCCCACCATGGCCTTGATGCCGCCGGTGCGGGGATCAATGGAAACCAGGGCCGCCTGCACCTCCGGGGTCTGGTCAAGGGCAAACTGGGCACCCTCCTTGTCGATTTCCGGAGACACCACCGACACCTCGACCACCGAACCCAAGGCCAGCGACCTGTTTCCTTTTTCCGGCTTGCCGTAACTGTTGACCATGGCGAGCCGGCCCGCCCAGGACATGTTTTTCCGGCTGAGGATACCTTTGCGTTCGCCTACCCGGACGATGGCCTCACCTTTGGACTGGTTGAAACCGACCACCACCCCCTGGTAGGTTTCGCCGGTCCTGAGCAGTGCCGAATCTATCCCCTCCTCCACTTTGGCGCAGAAGGCATCCACCTCGGTCTCCTTGAGATACTTGACCGGGCCGCGGAACCCCTGGCGCTTGTCCACCGCCTTGAGACCGCTTCTGACGCTCTCGTAGGCGGCCCGCTGCATCTCGGCGTTCATGGTGGTGTAGATCTTCAATCCCCCCTTGTAAAGCTGATCCTCGCCGTACTTCTGCTCAAGCTGAATACGCAACTGTTCGAGGAAATAGGCCGATTGGTCGTTGTTGACCTTTTTCATGGGATGGATGGAGATGGGGGTCTTTTTGGCGTATTCCACCTCCGCCTGGGTGATGTACCCTTCCGTGGCCATCCGCTCAAGCACGTAGGCCTGCCGTTCCCGGGCCTTGTCCAAGTGCTTGACGGGCGAATAGGTATTGGGGGCCTTGGGAAGGCCGGCCATCATGGCCATCTCGGCCAGGTTGAGCTGATCCACGTTCTTGCCGAAATAGGTCTCGGCGGCGGCCTGGACGCCATAGGCACCGCCTCCCAGGTAGATCTGGTTGAGGTAGAGGTAGAGTATCTCGTCCTTGGAGAGCTTCTCCTCCATACGCGTGGCCAGGATGGCTTCCTTGATCTTGCGGGAGAATTTCTTCTCCGGCGTCAACAGCATGGACTTGGTCACCTGCTGGGTGATGGTCGAGGCCCCCTCCTTCTTGCGCATGGAGAGCAGGTTCTTGACCGCGGCACGCATGATACCGAAATAATCGATCCCCTTGTGGGAGTAAAAATTGGCGTCCTCTGCCGCCACAAAGGCCTGGATCAGCTTGCGCGGCATCTTGTTGACCGGCACCACGATCCGGCGCTCCAGGTAGAACTCGCCCACCAGACTGCCGTCATCGCCAAAAACCTGGGACACGATCGGCGGCTTGTAGTCCGCCAGGCGATCGACCCGTGGGAGCCGCGCCAGCAGGTAGAATACGTAACCGGCGACCCCCAGGGCCGTGACAATAGCCACCGTGACCATGAAAAGCAGCGCCGAGGTGAGAAACCTTTTCCCGCTGCCGGATGATGGCGCCCTTCTATCCATACGATCATTCCTCCGCCGTGCGACGTATTCCGTTAATTTTCGCTTTGATGTCGGCCTGTTTCAATCTTTTTAAAATAACGCATATCGACAAACGAATTCAAGAAGAATAACTTTGCCAAGCAGCCCGGTGAAAGCATCCTTGCCAAGCCGCCCGAAACGGCTATATTCTTCTTTCTCATCGCGGCAGACATCCCGGTCTCCGTGAACATCTGTGGGAGAACACGATGAAACTTTTCGCAAGCCGCAGCGTCAACACCACGTTCAACATCATCTCCTCCCTGCTCCTGGTGGCGCTCTTTCTGGCGCTGGCCTACAACAGCTATCGCAGGGAGCAAACGCTTCTTCTCAAGACGACCGTGGACAACGCCCGCACCATTGCGCGCCAGATCATCGAAACCCGCGACTATCTCTCGCAAAACGTCACCAGCGAGCCGGAACACAACTACAACCTGATCCCCCAGGTGGCCGCCACCCAGATCGCGAAGCGCTTGACCTCCGGGTCGCGCTTCTATGTACGCCAGGTCTCGCTACGCTACCGCAATCCCGGCAACCGTCCCGATGCCTTTGAAACCGCACAGTTGACCGCCTTCCGCGATGTAAAGGCCCAAGAGACGTGGCAGGTTGCCAACGACAAGGGAAAGGAGGCGCTGCGCTACATGCTGCCGATGAAGGCCGACCAGTCCTGCCTCGTCTGCCACGGCAGCTACGACACGGCGCCCCGCTTCATCCAGGCCCGCTTTCCGCGCGGCCACTATTCCTACGGCTACGCAGTCGGTGAGGTGATCGGGGCGGTCTCCGTTTCGGTGCCCATGGGTAAGCTGTATGGTGAGATCGGCACCAACCTTGAACGCGACCTGCTCTATGACGGAAGCGCCCTGCTGGCCTTCATCCTGATCACCGGCTGGCTCATCCGCAGCACGATCCTGACTCCGGTCAAGGCCGTGGCCACACGCATCTCGGACGTGGCCCGGACAGGGATTTTTTCGGGAAGGCTGGAACAGACGGGTAGCAACGAGATAGGCGAACTGATCGGCTCCTTCAATGAACTGATGGCGGAGTTGGAGCGCAAGACCCAGCAGCGGATCGAG
>JAATGX010000255.1 GCA_015688915.1 Desulfuromonadales bacterium | reverse complement strand
TGCCCGAACGCGAGGAGTCGGCCGAGTACCGGCGCAGCGGGCACGCGCTGGTCTCGCTGGTCTCGCTGGAGAGCCGGCGCCCCTTGGCGGATTTCGACGTGATCGCCTTTTCCACGTCATTCGAGCCGGATTATCTCAACATCCCCCTGCTGCTGGCGCTTGCCCGCATCCCGCTCCGGAGCGCGGAACGGGACGGCTCGCAGCCGCTGGTCATGGCCGGCGGGGCAGCGTTCATGATCAATCCCGAACCGGTGGCGGATTTTCTGGACGCGATCTGTATCGGCGAGGGGGAGGAGATCATACCGCCCCTGCTCGACACCTTGTTTTCGCCCGACCATGGCCGGGGTGAGTTGCTGCGTTCGCTGGCTGCGCTTCCGGGAATATATGTCCCGGCCCTGCGGCGGCCCCGCTACGCGGAAGGCCGGCTGACCGGCTTCGACGTCAGCCCGGGCCTGCCGGAGCGGATCGGCCGGGTCTGCGCCCCGCTGGAACAGCATCCGCCGGCCCAATCGATGATCCTGACGGAACACACCGAATTCGGCGACATGTTCCTGATCGAGGTCAGCCGCGGCTGCCCCCGAGGCTGCCGCTTCTGCACCTCGGGTTTCATCTACGGCCCGTTCCGCCAGCAGCCCTACGAAAGTATCGTCACCGCAGTGGACACAGCATTGGCCCATCGCTCCAAGATCGGCCTGGTGGGCGCGGCGGTCTCGGACTACCGGGACATTGGCCGCCTGTGCCGCCATATCGTAGAGCGGGGCGCCAAGGTGTCGGTGTCGTCGTTGCGCATCGACCGACTGGATACGGACATGCTGGAGGCCTTGGCGGCCAGCGGTCACAAGACCATCTCCCTGGCCCCGGAGGGGGGCTCGCAGCGCCTGCGGGACCTGATCCGCAAGAACCTGACCGAGCAACAGATCCTGGACGCCTGCGAGATGCTGATCTCCCGCGATATCCTCAACCTGCGGCTGTACTTCATCATCGGCCTGCCGACCGAGACCCCGGCCGACCTGGACGAGCTGGTCCGCCTGGTGACGGCCATCCGCGAGCGTGTCCTGGAACGGGCCAGGATGAACAAGCGGCTGGGTGAGATCGTGCTTTCGATCAATCCGTTCATCCCCAAGCCGTTCACCCCCTTCCAGTGGTGCGGCATGGAACCGCTCTCCAGTCTGGAAGGCAAGGTCAAGCTGCTGGAGGCCGCCTTTCGCGGTATGGCCAATGTGCGCCTCAAGGTCGAAGGTCTGCGCGACTGCTACTTCCAGGCGCTCCTGTCCCGGGGTGACCGTAGCCTTTCCCGCCTGCTTGAGGCCATGGCCGGGGGGGCCAACCTGAAGAAGGGTGCCAAGGCCTGCGGGATCGACACCGACGGCATTGTCCAGCGCACCATTCCCGGCGATGAAACCCTGCCGTGGAGTATCATCGGGGCGGACGAGATGGCGGCACTTCGCACGGAGTATGAACGTGCGTTTGGTGAGGAAAGGAAAACACTAAGATGAGAAACTGTTCTATCTGTACAAAGGAATATGATGAGACCAGTGAACGCTCGGACTACGCTCAGGCCGGAGAATGGCTGGCTGGCGAGGTTTGGGACGACGCCGGCACGCTCTGCCCGCAGTGCCTGGAAAACCGGGCCAGACTGGTGATGATGTACTGTCCCGAGTATATGTCGTGATACGCTGTTACAAAGCTTTGACAGCCTGCGCCGCTCTGTGATATTGGTACGTCTCCATTCTCATTAAAAGGAAGTTTGCATGAAAATGAATCTGGCGCTAAAGGTGTTTTGCATAATCGGAATAACGTTGTTTCTGGGTTTCACCGTTCTGGGGAGCACCTCCCTTTGGCTGGGGATCGATTCGACCTTTCGTCAGCAGAAGCTTTCTTCCCAGGGCGCCGCCACCGTGATCCGGAAGGCGATTGAAGAGTTCATGATGAAGGGCGAGCAGGAGGAGGCCACCCGTTACGTGGAAGAACTCAAGAGGGACAAGGTGGTGGTTGACCTGGCCATCTTCGGTGAGGACGGCAGGCAAAAGGGGGGCAAACCGGGTACGGAACCGGCGGTGCTGGAATCCTTCAAAACCGGAAAATCGTCGCAAACGAGCCATGAGGCAAACGGAATCCACACGCTGACCAGTATCATCCCCCTGCCGAACGTGGAACGCTGCAAGTCATGTCATGGTACTGCCAAATATAACGGCGCGATCATGCTTACCACGTCCATGGAGGAGGGGTACGACAGTGCGAAACGGCTTGTACTGCTTCTCTGCTCGGTCGGCGCGGTCTGTTTCTTCCTGATCGTGGGGGGGATGTACCTGTTTTTCAGGGTGACGATCATCAGCAACATCGTGAGCGTATCCGAAAGCATCCACTCCCTTGCGGAGAGCGGGGGTGACCTGACCGTGAGCATGCCGGTGAAGTCGGCCGACGAGATCGGCGTTTTAACGGCCGGGGTCAACAGCCTGGTCGCAAAGCTGCGGGAGATCATGCTGGAACTGTACGGCCAGGCCGGACACGTGGCCATCACCTCCTGTCGTACCATGGTAGGCATAGAGCGTCTGGCCGCGTCGATCTTCGAGTCCAAGGAACTGGCCGCTTCGGTGGCGGTCGCCTCGGAGGAGATGTCGGCCACACTGAACGATGTTGCGGTAACCACGGCCAAGGCCTCAACCCTTTCGCAACAGGTGGACGACTCGGCCAAGGAAGGGCAAAACGTCGTGGGAGAGACCGCGGACAGCATCGACCAGATCCGGGCCGGGGTGGAAGAAACCTTGGGGGTGATGAACCGCCTGGAACAATCATCGGGCCAGATCGGCGAGATCGTTGGTTTGATAGAAGACGTCGCGGACCAGACCAACCTTCTCGCCCTCAACGCGGCCATCGAGGCGGCCCGTGCCGGCGAGGCGGGCCGCG
>JAATGX010000219.1 GCA_015688915.1 Desulfuromonadales bacterium | reverse complement strand
GGGTGAACGTGCCGTCAACGGCCAGAAGACAGCGCACCTTGTGGGGGCCTGCCAGCCCGCTGCCCAGTTTGTCCAGCCGGTCGGGCGGCAGTTCGCCATCGACGTCAAAGCCCAAATACGCCGCCGATTCCGCCATTCTGCGGCGATGCCGCTCCGGCAGCAGATACCCGTCCCGGTCGTGGCGCAGTGACTCGATCAGGGCAAAATCAGGGGCATCCCGGCAGAGAAAGGCGCTTTTGGCCAGGCACTCGCGGTACTCGCTGTCCGCGTCGGAATCCCAGGTGATGCCGCTGCCGATGCCTATTTCGCCTCGTTCGCCGGCCATGTCCAGCACCACGGTGCGGATGGCCACGCTGAAGGTCGCCTCCCCGCCGGGGGAGATGTACCCGATGGCGCCGCAATAGACCCCGCGCGGCCCCTGTTCCAGGCTACGGATGATCTCCATGGTGCGCCGCTTGGGAGCCCCGGTGACCGAACCGCAGGGGAACAGCGCCCGGAAGATGTCGATGATCCCCGTGCCAGGCCGGACGCGGGCCGTGACGGTGGAGGTCATCTGGTGCACCGTGGGATAGGTCTCGATGTCGAAGAGCGACGGCACCGCGACGCTGCCCGTTTCGGCGATGGTGGAGAGGTCGTTGCGCACCATGTCCACGATCATCAGGTTTTCGGCCCGCTCCTTGGGGCTGGCGGCCAACCGTTCCCGCTGAAGCCGGTCCGCGCCGGGCAGTGCCGCCCGCGGCGCGGTCCCCTTCATGGGGCGCATGGTCAGGCGGCCTGACTGCAAACGGAAGAACAGTTCCGGCGAGGCGGAGAGGACGCGGTGGCTGCCCATATCGATCCAGGCGCAGAACGGCGCCCGCTGGTTGCGGCACATGCGGCGGTAAAGGGCAAAGGGGTCGCCGCTGAATGCGAAATGCCGGCCGGTGGTGAAGTTGACCTGGTAGGTTTCACCCCTGGCGATGGCCGTGCGGATGGCGTTTATCGCGGTGGTGTAGGCATCCGGGTCGATGGCTGTCTCGGGTGCGGAGATGCGGCAGTCACCGGTGTCCGTCGGTTCCGCGCCGGCTTTGCACTCATGGCGTTCGGCAAAGATGCCGAACCAGACCAGCGGCAGGTCGCCCGGTTCCGCGGCGGGCAGGTCCGGATTGAGGCCGGAGGCGGCCTCGTAGGTCACGAAGCCGGCAGCGTGCCTGCCTTGTTCCACGGCCCGTTCCACCTCTTGCAGGGCCGGGACAACCTCGCCGGGGGTACGGGCAATCACCAGCGACTCCAGGCCGTCAAAGCGGAAGGAACGGGCACAGTCGCCGCTGGAGAACGCTTCCAGCAGGACTTTCGGGTAGTGTGTGGGCGAGGTCGGCATGCTAGCGCGGCAGCAGGGGCAGGGCGGAGATCAGCACCAGGGCCAGGATCTCGTTCAGTTCGCTGATGCAGCCGACCACGTCGCCGGTTACCCCGCCGATGGCGCGGTTGAACCAGGATCTGGCCAGCCAGGTGAACAGTGTGGTCGAGGCCGGAATGATCAGGCCCGTAGTCCCCAGCAGCAGCGAGACGGCGGCCAGGGTCAGGCCGGTGGCGATCACCAGGTGTGGTGCGCCGGCCCCCTTGATAAAGGACGATCCGAGACCGTTTTCGCGGGCATTGCGGGCGAAAACCACGGTCTGGACCTGGCCAAAGCGGGCAATGACGGGGAACAACAGCAATGCATGCCATTTCATCCTGTCCGGTACCGCCACCAGGGCCTGCCATTTCAACAGCAGCCCCAGCACCAGCCCCACCACGCCACCCGCCCCCACCCGCGAGTCCTTCATGATTTCCAGGAAGCGCTCCCGCCCCCCCCGCGCCGCAACACCGTCACATACATCGGCCAGGCCATCCAGGTGCAGGGCGCCGGTCACCACCGAAAGGGCGGCGATCAGCAGGGCGTCGCACAGGGGGCGGGCCAGCCAGGGAGACAGCAGCCGGTCCAGCCCTGCCAGAAGTGCGCCAATGGTCAGCCCGGCCAGCGGGAAGAGCGCCAGGGACCGCCCCAGGTCCTCTTTCCCGCATTTCACGGAAAAGGGGAGTGGGATGATGGTGAGGAATTGCATGGCGATGATGTAGAGTCTCATGTATGGGGACCGGTGACTGGGGATTGGGGACGGGAAAAGACGTTACAAATCCCCGGTCCCCAGTCACGCCTTTCAGTATTAGCTTTTCGATACCCCGGCCTGTTCGAAGGTCGCCATCTCGTTCATGATCTTGACCCCGGCCTCGATCAGGGTCATGGCCAGGGCCGCGCCGGTCCCCTCGCCCAGGCGGAACTGGAGGTCGAGGATCGGCTTGGCGCCGATGCGCTCCAGCATGAACCGGTGACCGATCTCCACCGACTCGTGGGCCGCGAAGATGTAATCGCGGACATGGGGGTGCAGTTCCGAGGCGATCAGGGCGCCGGCGGTGGAGATGAAACCGTCGATGACCACGGCGATAGAGTTGGCGGCGCACCCCAGCACCAGGCCGGCAATGGCGGCGATCTCCAGCCCGCCCACCTTGGCCAGCACGTCCAGCGGATCGTTGGCATCCGGTTTGTTCAGGGTCAGTCCCTGTTCGATGACGCGGACCTTGCGTTCCAGAGCCGCATCATTGATCCCGGTGCCGCGATGCGTCACCTCGGCCACGGTTTTCCCGGAAATTGCGGCAATCATGGCCGATGACGGGGTGGTATTGCCGATCCCCATTTCGCCCGTGCCGACCAGGGTGATGCCTTCGGCTTTGCACTGGTCGGCCAGGTCTATGCCGACCTGCATGGCGGCCAGCATCTCGTCCCTGGTCATGGCCGGCCCCTTGGCGAAGTTCCGCGTGCCGCGCGCCACCTTCCGGTGAATCATGCCGCTGGCGTTCTCAAAGTCGAAATCGACCCCCACGTCCACCACCCGCACCTCGGCCCCGGCGTGGCGGGCCAATACGTTGACACCGGCCCCGCCGGCCAGGAAGTTGAACACCATCTGGGGCGTAACCTCCTTGGGAAAGGCGGATATCCCTTCCGCTGTCACGCCGTGGTCACCGGCAAAGGTAAAGATGACCTTTTTCGCGGTATCCGGTTCGAACGTCCCGCCGATGGCGGCCATGCGCCGGGCGAATTCCTCCAGCCGGCCCAGTGCGCCGGGCGGCTTGGTCTTGTTGTCCAGCTTGGCCTGGGCCTGTTGCAGCAGGTCGGCATTGACCGGTTTGATGCGTTTCAGGGTGGTTGTGACAATGTCCATGACGATTCTCCTTGCGTTACAATCGACCACCCCCCGTCCCCTTCCTGAATAAGGAGGGGGTGCCCGTCAGGGCGGGGGCGGTTCGTCTCTATTTCAGTTTCAACGGGATCCCGCTGATCACCACATGGGCCTCGTCCGCCGCCGCCGCCAGGATCTGATTGGCCTGTCCGGCTATGTCGCGGAACAGTCGGGCCATTTGGTTTTCCGGCACGATCCCCTGGCCGATCTCGTTGGATACCAGGATGACCGGTGTCCGCAGCTCGCGCAGCGTGTTTGCCAGGCGGTGCACGTTATCCATGATCCGCTCTTCCACGTCGTCACCCAGGTCCTCGTAATGCAGGAAGAGGTTCGTAATCCACAGGGTGATGCAATCCACCAGAATGGCCTTGTGCAAGCCGTCATTGCAGGCCAGGGACTGGGGGAGATGCAACGGTTCCTCAATGGTCTGCCACGCGTTGCCGCGCCGGGACCGATGTGCCCTGATCCGCTCGTCCATCTCCTCGTCCAGCGCCTGGGCCGTGGCCAGGTAGCCGAGCGGAGCGCCGAATTGTTGCGCCAGTTCCTCGGCGAAGCGGCTCTTGCCGCTGCGTGCCCCGCCGGTGATGAAGATCGTCCGTGCCATGAAAACCTCCCATGAAAAAAGCCCCTGCCGTGGAATGGGGGCAGGGGCTCGAAAATACCAGAACGAAAGACCGGCTTCGGCCCCTCGTTCCACGGAGGTCCCAAAACGTATCGGCATGGCAGGTTTCCTGGCTTCAGGGTCATCTTACTCGCCGCGCCTTCCCAGGTGTGCCCCAGTGGCTTTTTTAGCGGCTTTCATCGCCTGTTACAGTTGCGGGACAGCGAGGGACTTGCACCCTCTTCCCTTTTAACCGCACCCTTCCGTGGGTACGGCACCAGACCGGTTGATCGGCAGTTGTGGAAAGGTTTGTAGCAGACGGATGGGAATTTGTCAAAGCAGAATGCACCATCATTGGCCGTGAATAATTTATTGTTTACAGGGTATGGGCAGTCCAATAGAATAGAGCAGCATTGGAATTATGATCCTGTCTATCTGCCTGCCGGGGGAATGCATGGACTGTCCGGAAGAACATCCCGTGGAAACATCAGGGGCCCATGAAGAATGCCGCCGGCTGAAGGAAGAGTTCTCCCGGGAACGGGAACGCCTGCTGGCGGAGATAGCTGAGCGTAAACAGGCCGAAAAACTGCTCCAGGAAAGCGAGCAGCGCCTCCGGATCATCTTCGAGACATCCCAGGCCGGCATCATCATGGTGGGCCCGAAGGGTGTGATCAACTTCGCCAACAAGCGCATGGCCGACATGTTCGGCTGCACCATGGAAGAGCTCGTCGGCTCGGCCTATGCCGACCATCTTCATCCCCGGGAGAAAGAGGTCGGCGACGCCCGCATGCGCCAGTTGATCAGCGGCGAGGTCGATTACGTCGCGACGGAACGGCGGTATCTCCGCGCCGACGGCAGCGATTTTTGGGCCTTCCTGTCGGGCAGGCGCCTTGAAGCCCCGCATGAACCGCTCCAGGCGCTGGTCGGGATCATTACCGACAATACCGAACGCAAAAGGGCCGAGGAAGCCCGCAACAAGGCACTGGCCTTCGTCGAAACGCTGCTGGACAGTTCCCCCATGGGTATACGCGTGTTCGACGGGGCAACCGGTATGTGCATCCAGGCAAACCATGAGGCGGCGGATATTGCCGGCGGGACCATTGAAGCGCTTCTCAGGCAGAACTTCAGGGAACTCGGATCATGGCGTGATGCGGGCTTTACCGCGCTTGCCGAAGCGGTCCTTACGGATGGCATGGCGCGACACGCCGAGGCGGATCTGCGCACCAGCTTCGGCAAGTTGGTGACGGCGCGCTATCACTTCTCCCTTTTCATCGCCGACGGAAAACCGCACCTGCTGGTCATGGGGCGTGACGCTACCGAGGAAAAACGTCTGGAGGAGGAAAACAGGCGCATAGAGGCCCAGATGCTTCATGTGCAGAAACTGGAAAGCCTTGGCGTGCTGGCCGGTGGCATTGCCCACGACTTCAATAATATCCTGATGGCGATACTCGGCAATGCCGACCTGGCGCTGATGCGGCTTGCTCCGGCGGCGCCGGCCAGGGAAAACATCCTCAAGATCGAACAGGCCGCCCGCCAGGCGGCGGATCTTGTTCGCCAGATGCTGGCCTATTCGGGCAAGGGATGTTTTGTCGTCGAAGCGCTGGCAATTAATGAGGTCATTTCAGAAATGACCCACATGCTCGACGTCTCCATATCCAAAAAGGCGGTGCTGCGCTACGATCTCGCTCCAAACCTTCCCACGGTCGAGGCTGATGCCACCCAGCTTCGCCAGGTGGTGATGAACCTTGTGATCAATGCGTCCGAGGCGATCGGCGAGCGGAGCGGCATAATTGCCATATCGACCGGAGTCATGGAGTGCGACCATGCCTATCTTTCGGACATGTGGATCGATGACGGCCTTCCGGAAGGTTTCTACGTATCTCTGGAGATCGCCGATACCGGGTGCGGCATGGATCGGGAAACCGTCTCGAAGATTTTCGAGCCGTTCTTCACCACCAAGTTCACCGGACGCGGGCTGGGCATGGCGGCTGTTCTGGGGATAATCCGCGGGCATAAGGGCGCCATCAAGGTCTACAGTGAGGAAAATCGCGGCACCAACTTCAAGATCCTGCTGCCGGCATGCGCTCACGCGGCCTCTCCGGCTCTGTCGGCGCCACCATCCGCCGATAGCTGGCAGGGAACCGGAACGGTGCTCCTGGTTGACGACGAAACGACAATTCGCACACTGGGAAAAGAAATGCTGACAATGCTCGGCTTCCAGGTGCTGACGGCCGGCGACGGCCGCGAGGCGCTTGAACTGTTCCGTCAGAACCGGGACGACATCGTGTGCGTTATTCTCGACCTGACCATGCCCCGCATGGATGGAGAGGAAACCTTTCGGGAACTTCATCGGATGGATCCCGCTCTCCGGGTGGTGATGTCCAGCGGCTACAACGAGCAGGACGTTACGCGAAAATTCATCGGCAAGGGACTGGCCGGCTTTATCCAGAAACCGTACAAAATGTCTGAACTGGGATTGAAGCTGAGCAGTATCCTTGGACATTCTCCGCCGCAGTGGACGGGTAACCGCTGAATCCGGACGTCCCGCACAAATCGTAATTTATTTTTCTTCCCCCCTTGATTTTTACGATCCCCTTGTTTATATTCCTAGAGTGTTAGCACTCGATTGGTGTGAGTGCTAATCTCGCCTGCGACAGTTCACCACCACAGAATAGAAAGGAGAAGGACAACATGAGTTTGAGACCACTGCAGGACCGTATCATTGTCAAGAGGGTCGAGGAAGAAACCAAGACAGCCGGAGGGCTCTTCATCCCCGAGACCGCCAAGGAAAAACCGCAGCGTGGAGAGATCGTGGCTGTCGGCAACGGCAAGAAGACCGAAGACGGCAAGGTGTTGCCGCTTGATGTCAAGATTGGCGACAAGGTACTGTTCGGCAAATACGCCGGTACCGAAGTGAAGATAGACGGCGAGGACCTGTTGATGATGCGCGAAGACGACGTTTTGGCGGTTATCGAATAGGAAACGGTTTTTTCCGCCCTGGCCGTGCCAATTTTCGGAAGGAACCTTTGTGCGGGGCACCGTCTCCGCACCTTTCCCCAGTTGACGAGCCCAGGACGAAAAAATCCTCGTTTTCAGACGCAGCAATCATAAAATTACTACACAAAATGGAGGAATAACGCATGGCAGCTAAGATCATCAAATTCGACCAGGACGGCCGCAACGCCATCCTGAAAGGCGTCAACACCCTGGCCGACGCCGTCAAGGTAACCCTCGGTCCCAAGGGCCGTAACGTCGTAATCGACAAATCCTTCGGCGCTCCGCTGATCGCCACGGACGGCGTGACCGTTGCCAAGGAGATCGAACTGGAGGACAAGTTCGAGAACATGGGCGCACAGTTGGTGAAGGAAGTTGCTTCCAAGACCTCCGACGTTGCCGGTGACGGCACCACCACCGCTACGGTTCTTGCCCAGGCCATTTATCGCCAGGGTTCCAAGCTGGTGGCGGCCGGGCATAACCCGATGGAGATCAAACGCGGCATCGACAAGGCTGTTGAAACCATCGTGGCCGAACTGCAGAAGATCTCCAAGCCGATCAAGGACCACAAGGAAATCGCCCAGGTCGGCACCATCTCCGCCAACAACGACAAGACCATCGGCGATATCATTGCCGAAGCCATGGAAAAGGTCGGCAAGGAAGGGGTCATCACGGTCGAGGAAGCCAAGGCCATGGAAACCAGCCTGGAAACCGTGGAAGGGATGCAGTTTGACCGCGGTTACCTCTCCCCCTATTTCGTGACCGATCCGGAGCGCATGGAAGCCACCCTTGAAAGCGCCACCATCCTGATCTACGACAAGAAAATCTCCAATATGAAGGACCTGCTCCCGATCCTCGAGCAGACCGCCAAATCCGGCCGTCCGCTGCTGATCATCGCCGAGGACATCGAGGGCGAAGCCCTGGCTACCCTGGTGGTCAACAAGCTGCGCGGCGTGCTGAACGTCAGCGCCGTCAAGGCCCCCGGTTTCGGCGACCGCCGCAAGGCGATGCTGGAAGATATCGCCATCCTGACCGGCGGCCAGGTGATCTCCGAGGAGTTGGGCTTTAAACTGGAGAACGCCACCATCGACCAGCTCGGTCGTGCCAAGCGCATCACCATCGACAAGGACAACACCACCATCATCGATGGTGACGGCAAGGAAGCCGATATCCAGGGCCGCGTCAAACAGATCCGCGCCCAGATCGAGGAAACCTCCAGCGACTACGACAAGGAAAAGCTCCAGGAGCGCCTGGCCAAGCTGGTGGGCGGCGTAGCCGTGATCAAGGTCGGTGCCGCAACCGAAGTGGAGATGAAGGAGAAGAAGGCCCGCGTGGAAGACGCCCTGCACGCCACCCGCGCGGCGGTTGACGAGGGCATCGTCCCTGGCGGCGGCGTAGCCTATATCCGCGCCCTCAAGGCGCTGGACGGCCTCAGCCTGTCCACGGAGCAGCAGTTCGGCGTCAACGTGATCAAGGCCTCCCTGGAAGCCCCGATCCGCCAGATCGCCGACAACGCCGGTATCGACGCCTCCATCGTGGTGGACAAGGTCAAGAACGGCAAGGACGCATTCGGCTATGACGCAGCCGCTGATGACTACGTGGACATGATCAAGACCGGCATCATCGATCCGACCAAGGTCTCCCGTTCGGCCCTGCAGAATGCCGCCTCCATCGCTGGCCTGATGCTGACCACCGAGGCCCTGATTGCCGAGAAGCCGAAGGATGAAGCCGCAATGCCGGCAATGCCGGGTGGTGGCATGGGCGGAATGGGTGGCATGGGCGGAATGTACTAAGAGGGAAACATCTCTTTTCCGTCTTGGACGGTAAAGAGACCGTTTTCTTGCTGCTGAGATTACAAAAGGCCGGAAGCGACAGCTTCCGGCCTTTTTGCGTCTTAAAGCTGTTGCCAGTGGGATACTGAGGGCATATTATGTGGCTCGCGGCAGTTGATAGTATTCACATGGAGGGTGATATGGACCTGATCGGAAACGCTTTGACCATGAGCGACCTGGTAGCCTACCAGGACGGCTCGGTCGTCAGCAAGACGTTGATCGACAAGAAGATCGGCACGGTGACTCTGTTTTCTTTTGATGCCGGCCAGGGGCTCTCCGAGCACACCGCCCCCTACGACGCCTTCGTGCAGGTCATCGACGGCGAGGCCCAGGTGGCCATCGAGGGCATCCCCCAGACCGTTTCAGCCGGCCAGATGATCATCATGCCGGCCAACCGCCCCCATGAACTGAAGGCGGTGAAGCCGTTCAAGATGCTGCTGGTGATGATACGGGCCTGAAGAGTACCTTTTGGTCACAACGCAAGGAGAAATCCGCATGTCTGAAAAAACCGCTGTCCTTTTGCTCCAGATGGGTGGCCCCGATTCTCTGGAGGCCATAGAGCCGTTTCTGTACAACCTCTTTTCCGACCGGGACATCATCCGTATCGGGCCGGCTTTTCTCCAGCCCCTGATTGCCCGTTTCATCTCCCGCAGACGTGCCAAAAAGGTTGCGGAATATTACAAGCAGATCGGTGGCAAGTCACCCATCCGCGAGTTGACCGAGCAGCAGGCCGTTGAGCTGGAAAAGGTGTTGGGAGACCGGTATCGCTGTTTCGTGGCCATGCGCTACTGGAAGCCCGACACCATCGAGGCGCTGGCGGCCATCAGGCGTGAAGGGATCGATCGGGTCATCGCCCTGTCGCTCTATCCCCACTATTCCCGCGCCACCACCGGTTCCAGCTTCAACGAACTGGAGCGGGTGGCGGCCCTTTCAAAGGCCGGATTTGAATTGGATTATATCCGGCAGTTCTTCGACCACCCCCTCTATATTGCCGCCCTGGCCGAAAAGATCGAGCAGGGGCTGGCTGGTTTCGACGACCGCACCGGGGTGCAACTGCTCTTCTCGGCCCACGGCCTGCCCCAGTCGTTCATCGACTCCGGCGACCCCTATCTCGCACATATCCAGGCCACGGTACGGCTGGTGATGGAGCGTTTCGGAGGCGTTTCCCACCATCTGGCCTTTCAGTCGCGAGCCGGGCCGGTCAAGTGGCTGGAACCCTCCACCGAGGACAAGCTCATCGAACTGGCGTCGGCGGGGTGTACGCATCTGTTGATGGTGCCGCTCTCGTTCGTGTCCGACCATATAGAGACGTTGTACGAGATCGACATTCAGTACCGCGAAGAGGCTGCAAAACTGGGCATTACGAACTTCCGCCGCACGGAATCGCTCAACACCTCCCCCGGGTTCATCAGGTGCCTGGCTGAACTGGTGCGAACCGTTTCATAATGAACTGAAATCATATCCCTTGTCGCCATTGCAAAGAGTTAGGTGCGGTTAAAAAATGTTTTGTAAGATCAGATTACTATGCTATTACAAGGATGAATATTCATCCGGAATACTTGGTACTGGCAGACGACAACGCACGTAATGGTCGAAGTGATTGCTAACAGTTACGACAAGGAATCGGTATGAAAATGAAACTGGCGTTGAAAGTATTCTGCATAATCGGCGTTACGTTATTCCTGGGATTCGGTGTCTTGGGAGTCACGTCCCTCTGGCTGGGGATCAGTTCGACCATCCGGCTCCAGACAACAGCGTCGCGAGAGATTGCCGCCACTATCAGACAGTCTATCGAAGAGTTCATGATGAAAGGCGATACGGAAGCCTGTATTCGCTACATAGAACAGCTCAAGAGCAAAAAGATCGTCCTCGATCTGGCTCTTTTCGGCAAAGAAGGCAAGCCTTCCGGTGGTAAAGGGGCGCCGGAACCTCTGGTCCTCGAAACCTTCAAAACCGGGAAGACTCTCGATCTCCGGCGCGAATCGAACGGAATTCACACCCTCACCAGCGTCATTCCCTTACCCAATGATCAGCGTTGCAAGTCCTGTCACCCGGAGGCGGGGCATACCGGAGCAATAATGCTTACCACCTCGACCGAGGAGGGGTACAGCAGTGCGAAACGGCTTGCCGTGCTTCTCTGCTCGGTCGGCGCGGTCTGTTTCCTCCTGATCGTGGGAGGGATGTACCTGTTCTTCAGGGTAACGATCATCAGCAACATCGTGAGTGTATCCGAAAACATCCGAACGCTTTCGCAGGGAGGTGGCGATCTGACCGTACACCTGCCCGTAAAATCGTCTGACGAGATCGGCATCTTGACCGAGGGGGTGAATAATCTCGTCTCCAAACTCAGGACGATCATGTCGGAGATTTACGGCCAGGCCGGGCATGTGGCCATCACGTCATGTAGTACGGTGGTGAGCATAGAGCGCCTGGCCGCATCGATCTTCGAGTCCAAGGAACTGTCCTCCTCGGTGGCGGTCGCCTCGGAGGAGATGTCGGCCACACTGAATGATGTCGCGGCAACCACGGCCAAGGCCTCAATCCTTTCGCAACAGGTGGACGACTCGGCCAAGGAAGGGCAAAACGTCGTGGGAGAGACCGCGGACAGCATCGACCAGATCCGGGCCGGGGTGGAAGAAACCCTGGGGGTGATGAACCGCCTGGAACAATCATCGGGCCAGATCGGCGAGATCGTTGGTTTGATAGAAGACGTCGCGGACCAGACCAACCTTCTCGCCCTCAACGCGGCCATCGAGGCGGCCCGTGCCGGCGAGGCGGGCCGCG
>JAATGX010000285.1 GCA_015688915.1 Desulfuromonadales bacterium | reverse complement strand
GAACGGCAAGGTCGTGGTCATGGTGGGTGACAGCGGCAACGGCATCCCCGCGGAGGCGTTGCCGAATATCTTCGACCCGTTCTTCACCACCAAGAGCCGCGGAACCGGCATGGGATTGCCGGTGGTCCGGCGTATCGCCCGCATCTACGAAGGTTCCGTCACGGTGGGAAAAACCTCGCCCGAGGGGACCGTCTTTCGCCTCGAGTTCCCGGCCCACGTCTGATACCGCGCCGCATTCCCCCATTTCCTTTACGACAGAAGTAGTGTACTATCCGAACATCTCCATTGCCGAGAGCATTATGATCGAATCACGCGAAAAAATCCTCGCCGCCAACGACGACCCCTTTATTTTGCAGGTACTCCGGACACGGAATACGCACCGGCAGGTCTGAACCGGGATGCCATTCATCTATCGCAACCTCACCCTCTCCCCCCATGACGGAGAAGAGGCGCTGCCGTCGCTGGCGGCGGCCCGGCTTGGCCTTGACGCCAGCGACCTGCGGGACCTCCGTATCCTGCGCAAGGGGATCGATGCCCGTCGCAAGCCGCGTATCAAGGTCATCTATACCATTTCCTTCTCGATCGATGACGAGCACGCCCTGCGGGCCCGCCTCGGCGATAATCCGGACCTGGCATGGCAGTCCGATCCTCTGCCGACCCTGTTCACACCGGTTCGGACGCAACACCGGATCGTCATTACCGGCAGCGGTCCGGCCGGGCTGTTCGCGGCGCTGCGCCTGGCCGAATACGGCCTGACCGCCACCATCATCGAGCGGGGTCAGCCGGTGGAGCAGCGCAGCCTGGATGTGCAAACGTTCTGGAGAAACAGGCAGCTCGATCCGGAAAGCAATGTCCAGTTCGGTGAAGGGGGCGCCGGGACCTTCTCCGACGGGAAGTTGACCTGCCGCTCCAAGGACCCGCTGGTTCCCTGGGTGCTGGAACAACTGGCAGTCTTTGGCGCGCCGCCCGAGATACGTTACCTGGCCAAGCCGCATATCGGCACCGACCGGCTGCGACAGGTGGTCGGCTCCATTCGCCGGCACCTCCTGGAAAAGGGGTTCGAGATCCGTTTCGGCTGCCGTTTGACCGATATCGTTACGGCGCCGGGCGGCATGACCTCGGTTGTCATCAATGACGCGGAGGAGCTGCCCTGCGATCTGCTGATCCTGGCCACCGGCCACAGCGCCCGCGACACCTATGAACTGCTCCAGCGTCGCGGCGTGCCGCTGGAGCGCAAACCATTCGCCATGGGGCTCAGGGTGGAGCATCCCCAGGCGTTGATCGACCGCATCCAGTACGGCGGAGCCCGCCACCCGAATCTGCCGGCCGCCGATTATGCCCTTGCCTGGAACAACACCGTTACCGGTCGCAGCGCCTACTCCTTCTGCATGTGTCCGGGCGGCGTGGTCATTGCCGGCTCGTCCGAGGCCGGTGGGGTGGTCACGAACGGCATGAGCGGCCAGAAACGCAACTCACGCTTCGCCAACAGCGCCCTGGTGGTGAATGTGAACGTGGCGGATTTCGGGGGCGACGATCCGCTGTCCGGCGTCAGGTTTCAGCGGCAGTGGGAACATCAGGCCTTTCTGGCGGCCGGCGGAGAGTACCGCGCTCCGGCCCTGAATCTGCTGGCGTTCATGGGGCTTCCCGGCGCGGGCCGGGCGACGGCCACTTACCGCCCCGGCATCGTGGAGACCGATCTGGATGCCGTTCTGCCCACATTCATCATCCAGACCCTGCGGGAAGGAATCGCCGATTTTGGCCGCAAACTGCGCGGTTTCGTCACTGCCGACGCCACCCTGGTCGGCATCGAGTCGCGCACCTCGGCCCCGGTGCGGGTGTTGCGTACCGCAGAGTACGAATCGGTTGGGGTGCCGGGCCTGTACCCGGCCGGCGAGGGTGCCGGCTATAGCGGCGGGATCATGAGCTCGGCCATAGACGGGATCAGGATAGCGGATACGATAGCAGCCAGATTCAGAATAGAATCTGCCACAGAGACACAGAGACACGGAGAAAGTCGGGAGAAAGGCGAAAAAATCCTGTCTTGCGCAAAGGGACAAAGGCACGAAGAAGGATCGTAAGTTATTCAAGGAGACAGGAGTCGGGATGAAAACCCCACCTCTCATCCTCCATCCCTTTTTCAATCAGCCGTTCTCTGCGTCTCTGTGGCAGGTGTTTTAATTCAGTTAAAGGAGCATCACGTGGCAAAACAATTCGTAGCCGATATCAAGGACCGTGACGCGGTCAATGCCGTGTTTCTGGTCAAGGACAAGATCATGGCCATGGCCAAGAACGGCAAGCCTTACATGAACCTGCGCCTGATGGACAAGAGCGGCGACGTGGATGCCAAGATCTGGGATAACGTGGACACGCTTGACAAGCTCTTTGACCGTGACGACTTTGTCCAGGTGCGCGGCAAGGCATCGGTTTACCTGAACAAGATGCAGGTGGTGGTGGCGGAAATCACCCGGCTCGCCGAGGAACAGGTCGAACTGGCCGACTTCCTGCCCGAATCGCCGCGCGACAAGGCGGAGATGCGGCAGGAGTTGGAGGAGACGGTCGCTGCCATTGTCAATCCGCATCTGAGGGGGCTGATGGCGGCCTTCCTTGCCGATGAACCGTTCCTGGCGCTCTACTGCAAGGCCCCGGCCGCCAAGGGGATGCACCACGTCTACCTGGGGGGATTGCTGGAACACTCCCTGTCTCTGGTCAAGCTGGTCAAGACCATTGTGCCGCTCTACGGGGGAATCAACGAGGATCTGCTGGTGGTGGGGGCGCTTCTGCACGACGTGGGCAAGATCCACGAGATGAGCTATGATCGCGCCATCGACTACACCGATGCCGGCAAGCTCCTGGGGCACATCACCATCGGTGTGGAGCTGGTGGAGGAGAAGATCCGCCAGGTGGAGGGGTTTCCGCGGGAACTGTCCCTGCTGCTCAAGCACATGCTCCTCTCCCACCACGGCCTGTACGAGTACGGTTCGCCCAAGCGCCCCAAGACCGTGGAGGCCACCATCCTCAACTACCTGGACGACATGGACTCCAAGATCAACGGCATCCGCGCCCATATCGCCAAGGAGAGCGCCAGCACCTCCCGCTGGACATCGCACCACCGGCTGTACGACCGGTATTTCTTCAAGGGTAACGGCATGGAAGAAGGGCAGGAGGTGCAATACGTGCGGGATGAAACCTGCGAGCCGCCACAACAGGGGGAGCCTGCGGCAGCGCCCGCAGCAAAGCAGGAACGGCAGAATTTCGGCAACCAACCGTTCAAGACGCTGGAGAACCTGGATCTGTTTTAGGCAACCAGCCCCCGCAAAATCCCCAGATTAACCGCGTCCATCTCGTCGTTGTCCCCCTTGGGGGTCTCCAGAACCTTGGGGATGGTGCGAAAACGCGGGTCGTTGAGAATGAAACGGAATGGATTCAACCCCAACGACCCCTGGCCGATATGGTCGTGCCGGTCCACGCGGGAACCCAGCCCCTTCTTGGAATCGTTGAAGTGGAAGCATTGCAGCCGCTCCAGGCCGATGATCCGGTCGAACTGCGCCATGGTGTCGGCGTAGCCCGCTTCGGTTGCGGTGTCGTAGCCGGCGGCAAAGGTGTGGCAGGTGTCGAAACAGACGCCGAACTTTTCCGGATATCTGGAACCATTGATGATGGTCTGCAACTCCTCGAAGGTCCGCCCCAGGTTGGTCCCCTGCCCGGCGGTCGTCTCCACCAGCACCCTCCCCTCGAACTGCGGCACCTCCCCGAATAGGTGGTCAAAGGCCTCGATCACCCGCCCCAGCCCTGTCTCCGGCGCCTCGGTCAGGTGCGAGCCGGGGTGCATGACCACCTTGTTGATGCCGAGCCTAGCGCAGGTTTCCAGCTCGTCGCGGAAAGCGGCCAGGCTCTTGTCGCGTGTCTCGCCGGGCGGGGCGGCCAGGTTGATCAGGTAGATGTCGTGGGAGACGGCCTCGTGCAGGCCGGAGGCGGCGAATTTCTCGCGGAACAGGGCGGCATCCGCATCGCTGACCGGCTTCCCTTTCCATTGGTTGGAGTTGCGGGTGAAGATCTGCACCACGCCGCAGCCGGCGGCAACGGCCCGGTCGATGGCCAGGTGCAGCCCGCCGGAGATGGACATGTGGGCGCCGAGATAGTCGTTCATGGTTATTGCCTCGCTACGTAGTTTAACCGCCTGAGCCAGGTCGGGACTTCTGCCCGGATGCGCCCCTGCCGAGCGGCGCCGGAAAATACCCTATCTGTACCACACTATCAAATAGTTTCACAATAGTTCCCGTCGGTTGCACACCTCTTTCATTATCCCAAAAAATCAGCTTGCAAATAGTAAAATAATGTTATACATACAAGAAAAATTAAACGGAACGTAAAGGTAAAATACGATATTGATCATATAGTTTAAACAAATTTTTCAAACGAATGTTGAAAACATTGCAACCTGAACCTAGGCGGAGCGCTTACGGTGCTGACCAGCAAAAAACTGACATATTGCATTGTTTTTGTGGCGGTGACCTGCCTGCTTGCCTCCCTTGGTCTCAGGCCGCTCTTTGCCAAGGGCAGCCAGCTGAAGTCAAAAACAAGCTCCCGGGCCATCATCGAGGAAGACAATAAATTCAACGAACAGATCGTCCGTGACAGCCATGCGAGCGATACCCCCTGTGTTTCGTGTCAGGTGACGCTGGTCTTCTCTTTGGTGACCACCGGCACCCTCCAACCGATTGCCCTCGTATCACCACCACATTCACCGTCCCAAAACGTCTCTTCCTCCCGCGCACCACCCCACCATCTATCCTGATCTGATCCGCATCACCAATCCGTCCACGGCCGACTGAGCTGTGAGCTCCTGTGCCGCATCTCAGCGCACATGAACGGGTTGAGTGACGGATTCGGCTGTCCGATGTCCGGAAAACGGCATCGATGGCGGCCGTCAATCCGGTGGCGCACGTCATGACGACCTCGTTATATTTGTAAAACATGGTCTTATTTAATGCAGGAGGAATCCTACGTTGCAGGAGGTATCACGTATGAATAAAGGCAAAACCTCAGCGCTGCACACCATAGGCAAGGCTCTTGAACTGATCGAATTGATCGCGGATGGTTCATCCCTCCACAAACTGGTTCCCCTGGCAGACCGGATCGGTCTGAGCCAGATCAAGACCAGCCGGTTGCTCGCCATGCTCATGGAGAGGGGCATTGTAGAGCATGACAAGGAGCACGGCTCCTATTTGCCGGGTATCAATTCCATCCGGCTGTCGCAAAAGATCCTCGATGGCCAGAACATCATCAAGCTGGCCCGGCCGTTCATGGAGTCGCTGGAGAAGGCGCATGACGAGGCGGTCTATGTAGTTTTTATGAAAGACACGGACGTCGTCTTCATGGACATGGTCGATACCGAGCAGCAGGTCAAGGCGGCCCCGGTCATCGGCCAGAAGTTCCCGTTTTTCACCAATGCGGCCGGCAAGGTCATGATGGCGTTCGAGCCGCGGGACTACCTGCACAAGTACCTGAAAAAGGCCTTCAGAAAGACCTCTCCCCAAGCGCTTGAACGTTTTGAGCAGGAACTCAGCGACATTCGCACCAGCAGGGTGGCGGTTGACGTGGGCGGCCTGGGGGAGGGGATAACCACCATCGCCGTGGCGATCACCGATTATGCCGGCAAGGTGCTTGGCGCCCTGGCCCTGATGGGGCCGTCCTTCAGGCTTTTTACCGAGCGCCTGGAGCGGGAGATCATCCCCTCGCTGCTTGGAAACGCCCAACAGCTCTCGGAGAAATTCGGATATGCAGAGGCTTGTTAGCATGCCCGTGTACGTCCACTTTTTGAAAGGAGGATAAAAGTCCGTCGGAATCCAAGGCACCACCATTCACGTGAAAGGAGAAACACCCATGGCAGAAAGACAGTACGACTGGTCGGCAATCGCCAGGAACCCTAAATTCGTCGAACTGCACCACAAGAAAACAGCCTTCCTCTTCGGCTGGTGGATCTTTTCCACCATGTACTATTTCCTGCTCCCCATAGGAGCCGCCTATGCGCCGGGCCTGTTCAGGATCAAGGTCTTCGGCGTCCTCAATTTCGGGTACGTGTTCGCCCTGTCCCAGTTCTTCGTCTCCTGGGGCCTGGCCCACTACTATGCCCACGTCGCCAACAGGGACTTTGACAGACTGACCAGGGAACTGGTCGAAGAAATCGGCTAAAGGAGGATACGCAATGACTTGCAAGAAGATACTGATCGCCGCCACCCTGGCCCTTTCCGTTGCCGCAGCCGCCTTTGCCGAGGAGCCCAAGCAGGCCGCTTCGGGCGCCGCTCCGGCGGCAACCGCCCCTGGCGGCGCACCGGCGGTAGCCGCACCGGCCGCCCAGACGTCCATTCCGGCCGCTGCTCCTGCTCCCGCAGCCCTGGTCAAGAAGAAGGAACTCAAGGCCGACAAGACCATCACCATCTCCATGTTCCTGGTGATCATCGGGATCACCCTGTGCGTGGTGGTCTGGGCCGCCAAGCACACCAAGACCGCTGCCGATTTCTACACCGCCGGCGGCGGCATCACCGGCGCCCAGAACGGCTGGGCCATTGCCGGCGACTACATGTCCGCCGCCTCGTTCCTGGGGATCTCCGGCCTGATCTCCCTGTACGGCTATGACGGGTTCATGTACTCGGTGGCCTGGCTGGTGGCCTACATCACGGTGCTCCTGATCGTGGCCGAGCCGTGCCCCAACGCCGGCAAGTACACCCTGGGGGATATCCTCTCCTTCCGCACCGATCCCAAGCCGGTGCGCGCCGTGGCGGCCCTTTCCACGGTCACTGTATCGCTGTTCTACCTGGTCGCCCAGATGGTCGGTGCCGGCAAGCTGATCCAGATCCTGTTCGGCCTCGAATACTGGATGGCGGTCGTCATCGTCGGCATCCTGATGATCGTCTACGTCACCTTCGGCGGCATGCTGGCCACCACCTGGGTGCAGATCATCAAGGCGGTGCTGCTGCTGTCCGGCGCGACCTTCATGGCGCTGGCCGTGCTCTGGCATTTCGGCTTCAGCCTGGAGGCGATGTTCGGCAAGGCGGTCGAAGTCCATCCCAAGCATCTGGCGATCATGGAGCCCGGCACCCTCGTGTCCAACCCCGTCTCGGCGATATCCCTGGGGCTGGCGCTGATCTTCGGCACCGCGGGGCTGCCGCACATCCTGATGCGGTTCTTCACCGTCTCCGACGCCAAGGCCGCCCGCAAGTCGGTCTTCGTCGCCACCGGCCTGATCGGCTACTTCTACATCCTGACCTTCATCATCGGCTTCGG
>JAATGX010000017.1 GCA_015688915.1 Desulfuromonadales bacterium | reverse complement strand
GCCGGTAAACAGGGGCGACTGCGGGCACTTGATCCCATAACAATGGAAAGGATTTTCCGTATGAAAAACAGTACCTACAGTTGGGAGGCAATAGCCCGAAAACCCGCCTTCATCAAGCTTCATGAGAAAAAGACCGTGTTTCTCGTGGGACTCTGGTGTATCGGGTCGATCACATACTTCACGCTGATTGTCGGTGCGGCCTATGTCCCGGAGCTATTCAAAATAAAGATTATTGGCAGGATGAATGTCGGGTATCTGGTCACCATGTCCCAGTTCTTCATCATGTTGGCTGCCGCCGCCTACTACACCTATCGGGCAAACACCTATTTCGACCCTCTTACGAAAGAGGTTCTGGATGAAATCCATGAGGGAGGGAAGTGATGAGATATCTGTATGCCGCGTTGTTGCTGTCGAGTCTTGCCCTGTGCCCACGTATCCATGCCGCCAACCTGCAGCCGGGACCGTATGCGGCTGCCGCGTCCGTCGTGACCGTGGGCGTGCAATCTGCTCAAACACCACCGGTCCCGGTGTCACCGTCGGTGCAAGCGGCTTCCAAAGCCCCGACAACGGCTTCGGCAAAGGGGATCCAAACCAACAGAACCTTCACCATCACCATGTTCATGGTAATTATTGCCTCCACCATGGTGATCCTTTTCTGGGCGGCCGGTAAGACAAAGACCGCTGCAGATTACTACGCTGCCGGCGGTGGAATAAGCGGCATGCAGAATGGATGGGCCATTGCTGGAGATACCCTGTCGGCCGCGACATTTCTGGGAACCACCGGCCTCGTATCCGTCTTCGGCCTTGACGGCTTCATGTATGCCGCGGGTTTGACGGTTTCGTTCCTGACCATCCTCCTCATCATAGCCGAGCCCTGCCGCAATGCCGGCAAATACACGCTGGGCGACATTCTCAGCTTCCGGTCGCGATCGAAAAAGGTGCGTGTGGCTTCAGCCCTTTCCACAGTGGTCATCTCGTCGTTTTACCTGTTGGTCCAACTGGTCGGCGCAGGCAAGCTGATGCAGCTTCTTCTCGGCATATCCTACATGAACGCCGTAATCGGCGTGGGGATACTGATCGTCCTTTATGTGGGGTTTGGCGGCATGCAGGCTACCACATGGGTACAGATCATAAAGGCCGTGCTGCTCATGGCATCGGCCACCATCCTCTCGGTGGTCGTCCTGTGGAAGTCAGGCATGAGTCCGGTCCAACTCCTTGACGACGTCGCGGGGAGCGCAGCCGTACAGGATCATGTGCGGGCCCTCCTCAAACATCCGGCAGCCGAACCCGGTTTTGACTATGGGCAGCGTTTTCTGGAGCTGGGGCTGTTCCTCAAGGATCCCCTGGACCAGATATCCCTTGGAATTGGCTTGCTCTTCGGTGTTGCCGGTCTGCCGCATGTGGTCATGCGTTTCTTCACCGTACCCAATGCCAAGGAAGCCAGGAAGAGCATCGTCGTCGCCATGAGCCTTATCGGGTTTTTTCTGTTGCCGCTGATAACCATCCTGGGGCTTGGTGCGGCCCTCTATGTGTCTCCGCAAAAGATCATGGCGGTCGATAAGTGGGGGAACCTGGCGGTACTCATGCTGGCCCAACATATTGGCGGCGGAGTCGGCAGCATCGGTGGCGATCTCCTCCTGGCCTTTGTCTGTGCCGTCGCCTTTGCGACCATTCTGGCCGTGGTTTCCGGGTTGGTGCTTGCGACCTCGGCGGCCATTGCCCACGACCTTTACGTAACCATCTACAAGGACGGCAAAGCCGATCAGCACATGCAGGTAAGGGTGGCGAAACTCGCCTCTTTTGGTGTCGGCACGCTTGCCATCTTGATGGCGATCGCCTGTGAGAATCAAAATGTCATCGTCCTTGCCTCGCTTGCCATCACGGTTGCAGCATCCAGCAACTTTCCCGTGGTCCTCTTCGCCCTTTTCTGGAAAAGATTCAATACCGCAGGGATCACGGCGGGCCTCGTCATCGGAGCAACCGCCACGATCGGGTTGGTAATGGTTTCACCTAATATGACCTATCCGAAAAAGATAGCTGCGGATGCGCAGAAGATTGTTACCGCATTGGAAAAGAAGCAGGCTGAAGGGGCGATCCTGGTCGAAAAAGAGTTGAAGAGCCTTGAAAAGGCCCGGGCCGATTACCTTAGGAACAAGGATGGGAAATCCATGCTGGGGCTTGATGCGCCGCTCTTCACGCTCAAGAATCCCGGGATCGTTTCAGTGCCGATCGGATTCCTGTCCGCCATTCTGGGTACCCTGCTGTTACGCAACAAAGAAGAGGAGGAGATGTTCACTGAACTCTATATCAGACAGAACACGGGCCTCGAGATAGCAAAAGTAGCAGAGCATTAGCCGGCACACTAGGTTATTGAAGGGGCCCTTGCGGGGGCTCTCTAACCGGGACAGCGATAGGTGCTGGAGAGGAACATCGGAATATTTAGTTGTTGTTCACCGACGATATTGACCGCGGTGTTTACTTTCCAAAAACATCAGCCATAGATAAATGCTGCTGATAGGGCGCTTTCTTAACGAATTGATCCATTTCCGCGGTATGCCCCTCGTCTGGCATCTCATGGGTACCGCTTACAAATTCGATCTCAGGGAACTCTTTCTGTAAAAGGCACCGATATTTTTTTTTGAAAGGACAAATCCTTTCCATGCAATAGGCGAAGGCTTTAGACCATCAGGTTTTTGTTTGGCTCTTGACCACAAATTTTTGTAATTATCTGATATCCAGACAAATTTCCCAGTTATCGGATTCGTCGTCTCGGGGGCGCCAAATCTCAAAAAGGTCACTTTTCTCGTGAGAAGTGGCCTTTTTCATTTGATACTCATCGTTGGTACCTGTCTCTTACTCTCACGGTTGACAGTAAATATTAAATGTATTTACAGTAAGGTTGTATGAAGCTTGAATGGGATGAGGCAAAAAACGTATCGAACGTTGAAAAACATGGCGTTGATTTCAATGTCGCCCATGAGCTTTTTGAAAATGATCGGCTGATATTTCCTGATAACCGGAAGGACTACGGGGAAAAGCAGTTCATCGCTGTAGGTTACATCAATAAGCGCTTGATGGTTGCCGTCTACACCCAAAGAACATCAAGAATCGTCAGAATTATCTCGTTACGAAAGGCAAACAGCCGTGAAAAAGCACGATTTGAAAAAGCCGTCAAAAACTGATTGGGCGCGGGTTGATTCCATGCAGGACGAGGACATTGATTACTCCGACATTCCCGAACTGAGCAATGAATTTTTTGAAAAAGCCGTCTTTGTTCCGGCCAAGCAGCTTGTGACCATCAGGCTCGATGCTGACGTGGTGGCATGGCTTAAACAGAATGGCAGAGGCTATCAGACCCGTGCCAACAAAATTCTTCGCTCCGTCATGGAGGCACAAGAAAAGCCGGCAAGGAAAAGGGTCGGTGGAGCACGTTGATATTACATTCAAGGCGTCTTATTCGTCAATGAAGAGAGTTCGAAGTGTGTTGGCTAAGGGCCGCCAATAATAACAAAGGCTTACAGTGGGTTGGCTGTAGACCTTTTTATTTGTTTGGTGCTATCCTAGATAACGAAAAGTTATGGTAATTTTTTGTTTACGTGACTTTTTGGGTCTCATCACAGGATCACCTACAAGCACGAGGAAAATGCCGGAACACTCTATTTCGGGCTCTACAGTTTTGCCCTCCTGAGTCGGAGCGAGTTACTGATAACGGAAACAGAACTGAAACTCATTGCCGCCGCCGCAATAATCGGCGACAGCAGTATTCCGAAGAACGGATACAGCACACCTGCGGCAATGGGAACACCCGCTGCATTGTAGATGAAAGCGAAGAACAGGTTCTGTCTGATGTTGCGCATGGTGGCCCGGCTCAGCCGCCTGGCCCTGACGGTCCCCCGCAAATCACCCTTGACCAGTGTGACCTCGGCACTTTCCATTGCCACGTCGGTACCGGTGCCCATGGCAATGCCCACGTGGGCTTGCGCCAGGGCAGGGGCGTCGTTAATGCCATCGCCCGCCATCGCCACGATCCGGCCGTCGGCTTGCAGTTGTTTGACTATCTCGGCTTTCTGGTCCGGCAATACCTCTGCATGGACCAGGTCGATGCCCAATCTACCTGCCACGGCCGTAGCGGTGACATGGCTGTCGCCGGTGAGCATCACGATCCTGATGCCTTCGGCGTGCAATTCGCGAATGGCTTCGGGGGTCGAGTCCTTTAGGGGGTCGGCGACGCCGACCAAGCCCGCGACCGTGCCATTGACCGCTATCAACATGACGGTGGTACCGTCCAGGCGCAGGCGGTCGGCACGTTGCGGCATATCTCCCGCATCGATCCCCAGGTGCTCCAGAAGCTTCAGGTTGCCCACGGCCACTACCTGGCCTTCGACTTCTCCCACCACACCCTTTCCGGTAAGCGACTGGAAACTGGCGGCCGTGACCGGCTCAATCCCTTTTTCCCTGGCTCCCGCGACAATCGCCTCCGCCAAGGGATGTTCACTGGCGCGTTCAAGACTGGCGGCAAACCTCAGGATATCCGCTTCGGTAAAACCTGCCTCGGCCTCGACAACAACCAGCCTGGGCTTGCCTTCGGTCAGGGTGCCGGTCTTGTCCACGACCAGGGTGTCGATCTTTTCCATGACCTCCAGCGCCTCGGCATTCCTGATGAGCACCCCGGCCATGGCGCCACGCCCCGTGCCGACCATGACGGCGATAGGGGTGGCCAGCCCCAGGGCACAGGGGCAGGCGATGATCAGGACCGCAACCGCGCTTACAATGGCATGGGCCAGCCGGGGCTCCGGCCCCCATACCCACCAGACAATGAAGGCGGCAACCGCAACCGTGACAACGGCGGGGACAAAATATCCGGCCACCATGTCGGCCAATTTTTGAATCGGGGCTCGCGAACGTTGCGCTTCGGCCACCATCGCCACGATACGGGCAAGCAGAGTTTCAGAGCCGACTTTTTCAGCGCGCATCAATAAACCGCCCGTTCCGTTCACCGTGGCGCCGATAAGTTTTTCGCCGGCCAGTTTGGCCACCGGGATCGGCTCGCCCGTGACCATGGATTCGTCCACATTGCTTTCACCGCTGATGACCGTGCCGTCCACCGGTATTTTTTCGCCGGGCCGCACCCGCAGGGTATTGCCCGGTTGCACCATCCCCAGTGGAATGTCCTCTTCCGTCCCGTCATCCCGGACGAGACGGGCCATCTTCGGAGCCAGGCCGAGCAGCAGCTTGATGGCTGCATTGGTTTGGGAGCGTGCCCGCAATTCAAGCACCTGCCCCAACAGGACCAGCGTCGTAATCACCGCCGCAGCCTCGAAGTAAACATCCACCAGTCCGCCATGCATCTGCATGACAGGAGGAAAAAGCCACGGAAACAGCAGGGCCACCATGCTGTAGCCCCAGGCGACGGATATGCCCAGTGCTATCAGGGTGAACATGTTGAGATTCCGCGTAATGACGGAGTTCCAGCCGCGAACGAAAAATGGCCAACCGCCCCATACCACGACCGGAGTTGCCAGCACGCAGGCGATCCATTGCACCGTGTGCATGGTAAGGCCTTGCGGCAGCAAGCCGGGCGCCAGGTCCGCCGCCATCGACAGTACGAACACCGGCAACGCCAGCACGACGCAAACCCGGAAGCGGCGGTTCATGTCCATGAGTTCGTGGTTTTCCTCTTCGATGCCGACCGTGATCGGTTCCAGCGCCATGCCGCACTTGGGGCACGTGCCAGGGTGATCCTGCAGGATTTCGGGATGCATGGGGCAGGTATAGCCGTTTTTTGTCGTGGCGACCGGAATGCCCATGGGCTCCAGCGCCATACCGCATTTCGGACAACTGCCCGGCACCTGCTGCTCAACTTCGGGGTGCATGGGGCAGGTATAGGCTGGGGTCGTGGTATTGTCATGCCCATGGGGCGGTGTGGGCATGCCCTTCAGATACTGTTCCGGCTGTTCCTTGAATTTGTGCAGACAATGTTCACTGCAGAAAAAATAGGGCTTGTTCTCATGTTCGAAATGGAACGCAGAGGCGTTCGATACGCTCATTGAGCAAACGGGATCGATGAATTGCCCCTCTTTTGATTGTAACGTTTCCATGTCAGCTCCAGTGTTAAAAAGGATTTCTCAGTACTATTCAGCCAGCCTCCATGACCAATGAACATGCCTTCTGTCTTTGGCCTGAGCCCGGTCGGTATGATGAGCAACAGCAGCATGCGTGCCAGACGAACTATATTATGGTAATGTGCTTATATTATTATGTTATTTCGCGAGGTTCGCCGGTCGGGCCGAATCAGTGCCTATCGAATATTCTACAACTGAGCAGTATATTCTACAGAATGGCGCACAGGCCTTTGCCCGGTTCGACCGGGCGTCCGTCCGTGCGATGAGGGCCGCCTGCGGTGCGCCGGTATCGGTGGTCGAACTTTACAAAACTTTACCATCCCTTGATCATTCTTAACCCTCCTTGTGCCGTTTTTATGGAATAGTCGGTACGTACCGAACGAGCCGTCGATGCATTCCCCTCCCCCGGCGGCTTGCGTATTCTTCCGCAAAAAAGGATCATTCACATGTGGATAGTGCGTCTTGCATTACATCGTCCCTACACGTTTATCGTGCTCTCGCTGCTGCTCATCCTGATCACGCCGCTGGTTTTGCTGCGCACTCCCACGGACATCTTTCCGACCATCAACATCCCGGTCATCAGCGTGGTCTGGGCCTACACCGGTATGGCGCCCCAGGAGATGAACGACAGGATCGTCTCCGTGTTCGAACGTTCCATAACGACCACGGTGAACGATGTCGAGCATATGGAGTCCCAATCGCTGAACGGCGTGTCGGTGACCAAGATCTTTTTCCACCCCGGCGCGAACATCGCCACCGCCAACGCGCAGGTCACGGCCGTCTCGCAGACCCAGCTCCGGCAATTGCCGCCCGGCATCACGCCTCCGCTGATCCTGAATTACAACGCCTCCACCGTGCCGATCCTGCAACTCGGCATCAGCGGCCAGGGGCTCAGCGAGCAGCAGCTCAATGATTTCGCGGCAAACGCCATCCGCACTCAGTTGGCAACGGTGCAGGGGGCGTCGGTACCTTTTCCCTATGGCGGCAAGTCCCGGCAGGTGATGGTGGATATCGACCCGCAGAAATTGATCGCCCGGGGCCTCTCCCCGCTGGATGTGGTCACGGCCATAAACCTCCAGAACGTCATCCTCCCCTCGGGCACCGCGAAGATCGGCGACACGGAATACAACATCTCCCTCAACGGGTCGCCACGCCCCGTGGAAGAGATCAACGACATGCCGGTGAAGGTCGTAGGCGGCACCGTGATCTACATCCGCGACATCGCCCACGTGCGCGACGGCTTCGCGGTGCAACAGAACATCGTCAGGCAGGACGGCCAGCGGGGAGTCCTTCTTCAGGTCGAGAAGTCGGGAAACTCCTCCACGCTGGACATCGTCTCCTCAATCCGGTCGGCCCTGCCGCGAATCGCGGCGAGCCTCCCCCCCGAATTGCGGATGCGCCCGCTGTTCGATCAGTCCATTTTCGTGAAGGCGGCGATCCAGGGCGTGGTCCGGGAGGGAATCACGGCGGCCTGTCTCACCGCGCTCATGATCCTGCTGTTTCTCGGCTCCTAGCGCTCCACGCTCATCATCGCCATATCCATTCCGCTCTCGATCCTGGCCTCCCTGGCCGTGTTGTCCGCCCTCGGTGAGACCATCAACGTCATGACGCTCGGCGGGCTCGCCCTGGCGGTCGGCATCCTGGTGGACGACGCCACCGTGACCATCGAGAACATCGAACGCAACCTGGCCCTGGGAAAAGAGCTGCACCAGGCCATTCTGGACGGCGCCCAGGAGATCGCGGTGCCGGCATTCGTGTCCACCCTCTGCATCTCCATCGTCTTTCTCCCCATGTTCCTTCTGCAAGGGGTTGCTCGTTACCTGTTCGTACCGCTCGCGGAAGCGGTCATGTTCGCCATGCTCGCCTCGTATCTGCTCTCGCGGACCCTTGTACCGACGCTCGTCTTCTACCTCATGAGGAATCACCGCCACCAGCTCGGCGATACGGATTCCAAAACCGGGTGGGCTCACGGTTTCCACGTCGGCTTTGTGAAGATGTTCGACCGGTTCGGCGAATGGTACACGGCCGTGTTGGAAAAGTGCCTGTTACACCGCAAGCTCTTTCTGCCCGCGTTCCTGGGGGTTTGCCTGCTGAGCCTCCCCCTGGCCCTGGTGCTCGGTCGCGACTTTTTTCCCGATGTGGACGCCGGCCAGATACGGCTCCATGTGCGCACCAAGACCGGCATGCGCCTCGAGGATACCGCCAAGATAGTCGGCCTGGTCGAAGACCGGGTCCGCCAGACAATCCCCGCCGCGGACCTGGATGGAATCCTCGACAACATCGGCCTGCCGATCAGCGGCATCAACCTCTCCTACAGCAACGGCGGATTCATCGGCTCCATGGACGCCGAAGTCCTCATCTCCCTCAAAGAGGGACACCGGCCGACGGCGGATTACATCCGGCTGTTGCGGGCCAGGCTGCCGCGGGATTTCGTAGGCACCGGCTTTTTCTTCCAGCCGGCGGACATCGTCAGCCAAATCCTGAACTTCGGGGCGTCCGCCCCCATTGACGTGCAGATCGTGGGGAACAACCTGGCCGGCAACGCAACCATTGCGGCGGAGTTGGCCGAAAAGATCCGCAACGTGCCGGGCGCAGCGGATGTGCGGGTGCACCAACTGTTCAACCAGCCCCGCTTCAGCGTGGACGTGGACAGGACGAAATCCCAGCTTACCGGACTGACGGAACGGGACGTCGCCAACAGCGTTCTCGTGGCCCTGTCGGGCAGCGCCCAGACAACGCCCAATTTCTGGCTGAGCCCGAAAAACGGCATCTCCTACACCATTGCCACCCAGGCGCCGCAGGCCAGGATAGACAGCCTCGATGCCTTACGCACGTTGCCCGTCACGGCGGCCGGAACCTCCCAGCCGCAGCTTCTGGAGAACATCTCGGAACTGAAACGGTCGGCGGGGCCGGCCGTGATGAGCCACTACAACATCCAGCCGGTGGTGGATATCTATGCCAATGTGCAGGACCGGGACCTGGGGGCGGTAGCGTCCGGCATCGACACGTTGATCGCGGGCGTGCAGAAGAGGCTCCCCCGGGGGAGTTCGGTGGTCATGCGCGGCCAGGTGGCCACCATGCGTTCCTCCTTTGCCGGCTTGGCGCTTGGCGTCATGTGCGCGGTCATCCTCGTGTACCTCCTGATCGTCATCAACTTCCAGTCCTGGACCACGGCGCTCATCATCATCACCGCCCTGCCCGGGGCCCTGGCCGGGATCTGCTGGAGCCTGTTCCTCACCCATACGACCCTCAGCGTGCCGGCCCTCATGGGCGCCATCATGTCCATCGGCGTCGCCACCGCGAACTCGATCCTCATGGTCTCTTTCGCCAATGACCGGCTCGTTGCCACCGGGGATGCGATCGCCGCCACTCTGGAGGCGGGCCGCACCCGCCTGCGGCCGGTCATCATGACCGCCCTGGCCATGATCATCGGCATGGTCCCCATGGCCTTGGGGCTTGGCGAGGGGGGAGAGCAGAACGCGCCCCTGGGCCGGGCCGTCATCGGGGGGTTGTGCGCGGCCACCATGGCGACCCTGTTCTTTGTCCCGGTAGTCTTTTCATTCGTTCATCGCAAGCGGCTTCACCCGCTTGACATCACGGCCACGAAATCAGCGGAGCATGAAAATGTCTAACCACGAAGCGTCACACACCAAACCCGGATTCCGTGTGGTCACGGTTCTCCTGTTCACCCTCTGCGCGGCAATCGTGGGGCAGGTTTCCTCCCGCGTGATGGCCTCGCGCCAGCTTGAGGCCGCCACCCACGAGCTGGCCCTGACCCCGGTCAACGTTACCCGCCCCGCGGTCGGCGCGGCCACGTCGCAGTTCGTGCTGCCGGCCACTGTCCAGCCCTATATGGCCACGACCATCTACGCCAGGACGAACGGCTACCTCCAGAAGTGGTATGCGGACATCGGCACACAGGTGCGCAAGGGCCAACTTCTCGCGACCATAGCCAGCCCCGAGATCGACTCGCAACTGGATGCGGCCCGGGCAACGCTGCGGCAGGTGGAGGCGGGCCTGAAGCTGGCCCGGATCACCGCCGGCAGATACGCCAATCTCGGCCATACCGACGCGGTTGCCCAGCAGGAGGTGGATCAGGCGACCCAGAACCTGAGCGGGCAACAGGCGACGCTCCAGGCGGCCCAGGCCGAGGTACGGCGCTTGCAGCAGCTTCAGGGGTTCGAGAAGGTGTATGCGCCGTTCGACGGCGTCGTCACGAGCAGGAAGGTGGATGTGGGCAATCTGATCAGTGCCGGCGGTTCCGCCCAGGGGATCGACCTGTTCCAGGTGTCCCAGATACAGACCCTGCGCGTCTTTGTCTCGGTTCCGGAGAATTACGCGGCCGCGGTAAAGGAGGAGAGGGCGGCCCAGGTAGAATTCGCCCAATACCCCGGGCAGACCTTTCCGGGAACCATTGTCCGCAATGCCCACTCCATCGATCCCGTCACCCGGACCCTGCTCATGGAGGTGGATGTCCCGAACCGGGACGGCCGGCTGCTGCCCGGCTCCTACGCCAGTGTGCGCTTCAATCTCCATCAGAACCGCCCCTCGTATGTCCTGCCCGCCAATGTGCTCCTGTTCCGGGCCGAAGGCCAGCAGGTGGCGGTCGTGACAAGCGGCCACCTCATCGAATTGAGAGATGTGACCGTGGGGACCGATTTCGGCTCGACCGTGCAAATCGTCTCCGGCTTGAACGGCTCCGAGGATATCGTGTTGAACCCGCCGGATTCGCTGCTGCGGGGGCAACATGTCCAGGTTGTGGCCGCAAAGGGGAACTGAAGTGAATCTTGAGGCGAACATGAAGAGCGTGGCATTGGCCCTCTGCCTGGCAGCCCTCACCGGCTGCGCGGTCGGGCCCGATTACGTCCGGCCCGCGACGCCCGCCCCGGCGGGCTACAAAGCGACCCCGGACCCGGCACATCAGCCTCCGCAGCAGATCGCGCACCTGAACTGGTGGGTAATCTTCAACGACCCGCGGCTGAATTCCCTGGAGGAGGAATGCATCCGCTCCAACCAGGACCTGCGGGCAGCCATGGCCAGAACCGACCAGGCCCGCGCCTATTCGACCATTGCCCGTTCCTACGCGCTTCCGACCATCGGAGCCAACGGGAATGCGGGGCGGTACCGCGAGGCCCGGGACCGGGTGAACAACGCCGTAGCGGGTGCGACCGGGGGCACGTACAGCGACTTCATCACCTCCATCTCGCTCAATTACGAGCTGGATGCCTGGGGCCGGGTACGCCGTTCCGTGGAAGCGGCCAATGCGGAGCAGCAAGCCAGCCAGGCGGACCTGGAAACCGTCCGCCTCTCCCTGACCGCCGAACTCGGTGTGGACTATTTCGCCCTGCGGGCGATCGATGCCCAGCAACGCGTGCTCAGGGAGACGGTGCAGGCGTTGAAGGCCAGTCTCGATCTTACGTCTCTCCGCTACCGGAGCGGCCTGGCAAGCAGGCTGGATGTGCAGCAGGCGCAAACGCTCCTGCAATCGGAACAGGCGCACAACGCCGCGCTCGGCATCGGCCGCAGGCAGTACGAAAACGCGATCGCGGTGTTGACCGGGCAACCGGCAGCAGACTTCTCCATCCCCCCGCTGCCGCTCGCGGGGACCCCTCCGCCGCTGAATCCGGGGCTTCCCGTGGACTTGCTGACCCAACGGCCCGACATCGCAGAACGGGACCGCACCCTGGCCGCGCGAAGCGACGAGATCGGCGTGGCCCAGGCGGAGTGCCTCCCCTCCATCAGCCTCACCGGGGCCGCCGGCTTCGAGAGCGTGGATGCCGGCACGCCCTACTCCTGGGCGGCAAACCGCACCTTTGCCCTGGGAAGCGGCATAGCGGCCCCGCTCTTCAACGCCGGACGCCTGAAGGCCCGGGTGACCGCCGCCGAGGCGAGTTACCGGGAGGCGGAGGCCGACTACCGGCAGAATGTCCTTGTGGCGTTCGGCGAAGTGGAGACCCAGTTGAGCACGCTCCACATACTGGCCGACCAGGCGTCGTTCCAGGAGG
>JAATGX010000200.1 GCA_015688915.1 Desulfuromonadales bacterium | reverse complement strand
GTCTGCATCCACAACAGCGCCCGCAGCCAGATGGCCGAGGCGTTTCTTACGCAACTGGCGGGTGATCGCTTCGAGGCCCATAGCGCCGGGCTTGAACCTGGTGCGCTCAATCCGCTGGCCGTGGAGGTGATGCGGGAAAAGGGGATCGACATCTCCGCCAACCAGACCAAGAGCGTTTTTGATTTTTTCAAGGACGGCGCCATATTCAACTACGTGGTTACGGTCTGTGACGGCGCCAGCGCCGAAAAGTGCCCCATCTTCCCCGGCATCACCAGCAGGATTCACTGGAGCTTCGCCGACCCGGCCGCGCTGGAGGGAAGCCACGAGGAAAAGCTGGCCGCGACCCGCAAGATCAGGGACGAGATCGAGGCGGCGATACAGTCGTTTATTATTGCGATGGGTTCCTGAACGGCAGGCCAAGCGGCGGCCGCAGGGGGGGTACTGCGATGCAATCAAGGCCATCGCAGTACCCGATCCGCCTTTCGTTGTCTCACGATTCCAAAACGCATTACGTTTTGGAATCGTGAGACAAGAACTGCACAACTGCCGGAGAAGCGTTCCTGCTTTTTATTCAGCTCCCGCCAGACCGGCAAAAGTTCCCTCATTCAAGCCCGGTTCGGTCTGCACATAAATTATCTTGTATAATACAAACATATTTTATACGATCATCTCCCATGAAGAATATTCTCATTTCATGGATCGGCCGAACAGACCTGAATGCGGTTCGGAATTCCGCTGAAATCGGCCTTGGCCCTGTGGCCCAGGCTGTTACCGCACTGCCGTTTGATCAGATTGTCCTGCTCAGCGATTACTCCCCGGAAGAAACCGATTCATTTACCGGCTGGCTGTCCGGAATCAAGCAGATTCCGGTATCTGTTGTACCGGTACACCTCTCCAGCCCCACCAATTTTTCCGAGATTTATGAAGCCGCCCTATCCGCCCTGAAATCCATACCGGCCACGTGTGGCGACAACCCGAAGCTCACCTTTCACCTGAGCCCCGGCACGCCTGCCATGGCGGCGGTATGGATACTGCTGGCAAAGACAATCCATCCCGCCACACTCATCCAATCTTCGAGGGAACAGGCTGCTCAGGTAGCAGACATCCCGTACGATATCGCGACTGAGTTCATCCCCGCACTGGTTCAGCAGAACGACCAACGTCTCGAACGGATGATTGCCGCGCTACCGCCGGAAGCGCCGGAGTTCGACACCATCATCCATCGCAGCCCTGTCATGCAGCGCCTTGTCACAAAGGCGCGGTTGGCCGCGCCACGTACCGTGCCGGTACTGATCGAAGGGGAGTCGGGAACCGGCAAGGAGTTGCTGGCGCGTGCCATCCACAAAACCGGCCCGCGCCGGAACAAGCCGTTTGTGGCAGTCAATTGTGGCGCCATTCCGCCCGAGCTGGTGGAGTCCGGTTTTTTCGGCCACAGAAGAGGGGCCTTCACCGGCGCGGTTGCGGATCGGGCTGGATATTTCGAGGCAGCCCATGGCGGCACTCTGTTCCTGGATGAAATCGGTGAATTGCCCCTTGCGGCCCAGGTAAAGATTCTGCGGGTGCTTCAGGAGGGAGAAGTGACCCGCGTTGGCGACTCCAGATCAATCAAAGTGGATGTGCGGATCGTGGCGGCAACCAACCGCTCGCTGATACAGGAGGTTGCGGCGGGGCACTTCCGGGCTGACTTGTTCTATCGCCTGGCGGTAGCGGTTCTGAACATTCCGCCCCTGCGGGAACGGCAAGGCGATATGGGACTGCTGATAGATTATTTCCTGGAGCAATCAGCAACAGACGGCAATGAAGCTTGCAAGAAAATTTCTGTCAGCGCAAGAAATCTTCTGCTCTGCCACCCCTGGCCGGGCAACGTGAGGGAGTTGCTGAACACTTTGCGCAGGGCCGCTGTCTGGACGACCGGTGACACCATCCAGGCTGACGATGTCCGCGAAGCCTTGTTCCCGGTAGCGTTGCAGCCATCTGAACACGTGTTGAACCGGAGCATTGCTGATGGGTTCAATATTCAGGAGGTCATGGCCGAGGTGGCGCGGCATTACCTGCAACGGGGAATGGAGGAAGTTTCCGGAAACAAGTCAAAGGCCGCTAAAATACTGGGGTTACCGAATTATCAGACGCTGACTAATTGGCTGAAAAAGTATGGGTTGGAATAACCGTCGAGATGTAGCAGATGGAGAATGTCATGATTGATAGGATAGTGAAGAATGATGTGAACACCAAGTCCATCTCCGGCTTACTGGATAGCTTGCGCCAGTTGATTATTACCGGCAGACAGAAGGCGTTGCGTGCTGTCGATATCGTTCAGGTGCAGACCTGCTGGGAGATGGGGCGGCATATTGTCGAATTTGAACAGGGTGGTGCCGGGCGTGCGGAATATGGAACTCGCTTGCTCCCGCGTCTGGCAAAGGAACTGTCAGCAGAGTTTGGGGCCGGTTTTGACACTACCAATATCCGTAAAATGCGACAGTTCTATCAGCTATTTCCAATTCGAGACGCACTGCGTCTCGAATTGAGCTGGACTCACTATCGTCTGCTGTTGCGGGTGGAAAATGAGAGGGCACGTGATTGGTATGCCAATGAGGCCGCTACGCAAAACTGGTCTACAGTATGGCACTAAACTTCAGTTGTTGCATTTTTTGCACGAACTCACGGAATAACCCATGACTAACAAAACGAATAACAGCATTGTTCTTTACCAGAGTCCCGACGGCTCAAGTTCCCTTGAAGTTCGTCTGGATCACGAAACAGCTTGGCTGACCCAGGGACAACTGGCCGAATTGTTCTCGGTCAAAGTTCCGGCTATCAACAAGCATCTGAAAAATATCTTTGCGGTTGAAGAGTTGATGGAGGATTCAGTTATTTCCATTTTGGAAACAACTGCCGCTGACGGCAAAAACTATCAGACCAGATACTATAACCTTGATGCAATAATCGCCGTAGGCTACCGGGTCAACAGCTATCAGGCAACCCGCTTCCGCCAGTGGGCCACCAAGGTTCTGAAAGATCATATTGTCAAAGGCTACTCACTCAACGAACAGCGCTTCCGCGAGCAGGCCGAAAAGCTGACCGAAATGCGCCAGACCGTGGAACTCTTGGCCCGCACCCTGGCCAATCAGGAGTTGGTGAGCGAAACCGGCAAGGACGTGCTGCGGGTGATCACCGACTATGCCTATGCCCTTAACCTTCTGGACCGCTACGACCACGGCACCCTGACCATCGAGGAGACCACCCGGCAGGTGCTGCATATCATCGACTACGACGAGGCAATCGGGATCGTCGCATCCATGAGAGGGGAGTTTGACGGCCTGTTCGGCATTGAAAAAGACCAAGGGTTCAAGAGTGCCGTGGGGGCCATCTACCAGACCTTTGGCGGGGAGGAGTTATACCCCAGTATCGAGGAAAAAGGGGCCAACCTCCTCTACTTCATCGTCAAGAACCACGCCTTCAGTGACGGCAACAAACGGATCGCCGCCGCCCTGTTCATCTACTTCCTCGGTATGAACCGCATCCTCTACCGCCCCGACGGAAGCAAGCGCCTGGCCGATAATGCCTTGGTGGCCCTGACGCTCCTCATTGCCGAAAGCAGGCCCGAGGAAAAGGACACCATCGTCAAGGTGATCGTGAATCTGATTAACAGAAAGAATGATTGACAGCCATGTTTGCGGGTCACAAATAACGATCCGTGCGTAGCGTTTCAACTTGTTCACTGTTTTTTTGGAGCCCCCCATGGCTACCCCAACCATCCCTGACTACAACCATTTCCTGCACGACCTGAAGGCGCCTTTCGTTGACTATGATTCCAAAACGCATTACATTTTGGAATCATGATACAAAGAATTGCACAACTTCCCGGGAACCGTTCCTTCTTTCTCTTCGGTACATAGTTCAGCAAAGGCTGTAGGAGGCCGAAATGATCGCTTACAAACAATATGTAACCATCAATGATCCTGCGAAGATTGAATTGACCTGTCTTCCATTTCGCAAAGGACAGCGGGTTGAGGTGGTGATGATCGCCGAAGAGGACGACAGGTCAGACCGGGTTGAAGAACTGCGGGGGCTTTTCAGAAGAACCCAGGCTCTGCCGCAGATTCAGGCTGTTTCAGATGATATGATTGCCGAAGAGATCGAGAAGTACCGGGCGGGGCGATGAAAGTAGTTATTGACACAAATGTACTTGTTTCAGCGATACTGAAAGATCGTGACCCGGAAATGATCATACTGTTCGTGGCAGAACGAGAAGAAATGGTGTGGGTTGTGTCGCCGGAAATAATGACCGAATATCGGCGGGTTCTTTCCCGTCCAAAATTTGGATTACCGCAAGAGACACTGGACGCCTGGTTCTCTCTGCTTGATCGTTTTACAGTAAGTTGCCCGGTCGATCTTGCCGTTGATTTTCCTCGTGATCAGAAAGATGCCAAGTTCCTTTCCTGCTCTATTGTTATCGGTGCCGATTACTTCATTACCGGTGATCGTGACTTTAGCCAGGCACAAAAACTCCTCTCAACGACGATCATCTCTGTTTCCCAATTCAAAAAATTTGTATGTGAAGCGTTTCAGTAGAATGAGCTTTTCTCGCGCCAACCTCATGTCCGTTCTTCCCCGCCGTTCAACAGCCGCAGGGCATTGAATATCACCAGGAGCGATGCCCCCATGTCCGCCGCAATCGCCAGCCAGAGCGTTGCGAGCTGGGCTAGCGCCAGCGCCATGAACAGCGCCTTGACACACAGGGCAAAGGCGATGTTCTGGCGTATGACGCGCAGCGTCCGTTGGGCGTGCCGTATCAACCAGGGGATTTTAGTGATATCGTCGGACATGAGGGCTATGTCCGCTGTTTCAATGGCCGCGTCGGTTCCCGCCCCCCCCATGGCGATGCCCAGCGTTGCCGCGGCCAGGGCGGGCGCGTCGTTGACGCCATCGCCGATCATGGCGGTCGGGCCGTATTGCCGCACCAGCGCTTCCACAGCACGCACCTTGTCCTCCGGCAACAGCTCCGCGAAGACCTCGTCCAGCCCCACCTCCTTGCCCACGGCATCCGCCGTGCCCTGATTGTCGCCGGTCAGCAGCACGGCTCTCCGGATGCCCGCCTCCCTGAGACTGCGGAGCGTTGCCGCCGCTTCGGGCCGGACGGTGTCTGCCACGCTGATGATACCGCACACGTGATCGCCCGTGCCAATGGCCACGACGGAATGGCCGGCGTCCTCCATCGCTTCGGCCACCGCGTGGGCCGGGGAACATTCCGTGCCTTTCTCGTGCATCAGGCGGTGGTTCCCCAGCCAGAACCGGCGGCCGAACACCATGGCTTCGGCGCCTTTCCCCGTGATAAGGGTATACTCGGTTGCCAACGGAACCGGAATGCCTTCCGCCGCGGCACGCCGCAGTATCGCCCGGGCAAGCGGATGGTCGCTGTGGGACTCCAGCGCGGTGGCCCGCTCCAGGAGTTCCCGTTCCGTGTGCCGGTTCAGGGTCACGATGGCCTGGACTTCGGGATGGCCCCGTGTGATCGTGCCGGTTTTGTCGAATGCCACCGCCTGTATGCCGGCAGCGGCCTCCAGGAACGCCCCCCCCTTGACCAGCACGCCCGCGCGGGCCGCCGCGGCCAGGGCCGCCACGATGCTGACCGGTGTGGAGATCACAAGGGCGCAGGGGCAGGCGATCACCAGCAGCACCAGGGCCTGGTAGAACCACTCGCCCCACCGGCCGCCCAGGAGCAACGGCGGAATCACCGCCACCAGGATGGCCGCGATCATCATCACCGGCGTGTAGTATCGCGCAAACCTTTCAACCCACTGCTCGGACGGCGCGCGCCGCGACTGGGCCTCTTCCACCAGATGGATGATGTGGGCCAGCCTCGTATCCGTGGCCAGGCGCGTGGTGCTGACCTCAATGCTTCCGGTTTCGTTGATGGTCCCGGCGTACACCTCATCGCCGCTCTCTTTTGGTACCGGCATGGCTTCACCGGTGAGCGGCGCCTGGTTGACCGTCGTGCTCCCTGCCGTGATGACGCCGTCCAGCGGGATCCGTTCACCCGGCCTGACCACAATGACCGACCCAAGGGCGACCTCGCCGATCGCCTTTTCCACGAACGCGCCATTTTCCGTGTTGCGGCAGCGGGCCAGCGCCGGAGCCAGGTCGAGGAGTTTCTCGACCGCCTTGCGCGCCCTCCCCACACTCCAGGACTCAAGCAGGAGCGAGAGCGCGAACAGAAACGTCACGGTCGCCGCTTCGAACCATTCCCCGATCGCCATGGCGCCGATGGCGGCAATGGTCATCAGAAGGTTCATGTCGGGCCGCAACCGCCGGGCCGCAAGCAGGGCCTTCGGAAAGATCGGGAACCCGCCGGCCAGCACCGCTGACACGAAGAACATGATGGCGATCGCGGGAAAGTGGTGATCCGATCCCCTCTCGCCGCCCGCCAGGGCGTGCATGACGCCGCCGTGCAGCAACGCGTGGGTGGAAAAACCGAGCAGGATCAGCACGCCGCTGGCCAGGCAGAGGAGCAGGCGGCCATGCCGCGGCCAGAAACCGCCCTCCGCCGCGGCCGACGCCCCGGCGCCATGCCCCCCCGCCACAGGCGTCCCCTGGAAGCCTGCGGCATTGATGGCGGCGATTATCACGGCATCGGCGAGCGGTTCGTGCTCAAAAACGACCTGAAACGTGCCCTTCAT
>JAATGX010000034.1 GCA_015688915.1 Desulfuromonadales bacterium | reverse complement strand
TCTTCGCGGGCGATGACCGCGGCCTGGGCGACCGCGGGGTGAGCGGCCAGCACCGCCTCCACCTCGCCCGGCTCGACCCGGAACCCCCGGACCTTGACCTGCTCATCGACCCGGCCCATGGAGGAGACGTTCATCAGGTTGACGGTCCTGGGCAGGCGCTCCAGCCCCCTGAAGGGCAGCAGGCCGTCCGCCTGTTCCCCCTCCCTCAGCAGGGTGCGGCCGATGCCGTGGTAGACGGCATCGTAGGCCGTGGCCCAGATCTTTGTCTTGAAACCCTCGCAATGCACCGGCAGCAGCCTGGCATTGACCAGGGGCTGGACCTGCTGCACCACTCCGTCGATGTCGTCGCCGATGATGCCGGGTACGCAGCCGGCCACCACGGTGATGCTGAACGGCCGGTAGCGCCGGTCCGCCTCGATGATGGCCCGTTCCAGCTTATCCTCGCCACCGCTGATGACGTCGGTCTCGTCCATGGCCGTGGAGAGCCAGGTTCCGTCTTTGGCGCTGCCCCAGCGCACGTTGCCGCCGAAGCGGACGTTGGCGTTCTGGGAGTGGGTGCAGCCGCCGCAGCCGATGGCGCTGTGCAGCAGCACCACGTTGTCCGGCAGGGAGTTGAGCATGGCCAGAGCCGGGAGCAGCAGGCAGATGGTCCCCTGGGTGAAGGCCCGCTCGCCGTCGTCGTGCAGGCAGGATTTCTTTCCCTTGGCCCCGGCCATCTCGCAGATCGTGCTGCCGTGGGCGATGCAGGCCTTGAGGCGATCTTCGCGTTTTGGTGGTGATTTCAGATCCATGTGACTCATGCCGGTACTTCCTTTCTCCGATCTCTCTTTTTTCCGCTAACTTCGTATGATTCCCCCTCCCCTTGCGGGAGGGGGTTAGGGGGTGGGGGAGGCTGCCTTCGCATATCTGCTGATTTCATGGCACCTTCCCCCCCCCCCCATCCCTCCCCCGCCAGGGGGGAGGGGACTTTTTGACTTTTGCAAGGGTTCAGGTAATCACAAAGCCTTCCTGATCTTTGCCGGGATCTGCCTCGAACAGGGGATATTGGTGGAACAATGGCCGCAGGAGCCGTAATTCCATTCCTTGAAATGCTCCTTGTTGCCGTGGGTCTCGCACCTGCCCGACGCTTTGCCGGCATCGGTGACGGCGCCGGTTGGGCACCTCCCGATACAGGCATGGCAACTGGCGTCAACGGCATAGAGGCAGTAACCGTACACCTCGGTGTATTTCCGTTCCGTGGGCGCCAGGTTGAGCGTGGTGATCACGCTGCACAGCCGCCCCAGCGCACCCTTTTCTGAAATGAAATTCTGATGCAGGCCAAAGGTGCCCAGACCGGCGGCAAAAGCGGTATGCCGCTCCGACCAGAATGGCCGCCATTCATCCGAGTCGTACCGGGGATCGATATTGGGGGCCACGGCGCTGCCGCCATGCTGCGCGGCAAAGCGGACCAAAGCCCGGCGAATCACGTTGAGAAACTTGGAACCGTTCCATTTGCCCGAGGAAAACTCGATGGCGGAATAGCGCTGCTCTTTCGTGTAGTGTGCGGATATATGCTCGGTGAACGGCAGAAAGACGCTGATGACCGACCGGGCGCCGGGCAGCCATTCCTGGGGCAGGCGCAGGCCGGGGCCCACGACCTCCGGGTCCTGGAAACGCTCGAACAGCGGGTCTGCGGCAGACGCTATCCCCACCAGCGGCAGGTCCCAGATGGGCGGGTTCGTACCTTCGGGAAGGGCATTGCGAAAATCCGTCCGCACCAGGTGCGTCACGAACTCCACGATCTCTTTGGTCGGGACATCGGGGACGATATCCGGGTCAACGGTATTCCTGGGTGCCGGGTCGGGCAGGAAGAACAGGGGATTGATCCCCTTGATGATCTCCCGGTTCCTGGTCTTCCGCTCAGGATTGGGGTTTGGCGAGCCCTTCACGATCAGGGGTTGGTCGAACGGTTTTCTGAAGCCGGGTGGCGACCCCTTGGTGAAATCGTAGGCGGTCCAGATGTACAGCCGTTCGTACACCTCTTGCAGCAACTCCTCGGCCCGTTCCGCAGCCGTCTGCCCCTCGTGCAGGCGGGTGGTCCCCTCCTCCGGGAAGAGTTCCCCCTCGATGAAATAATAGACCTCCTGACGGATGGGGGTGCTTGCGTTGCGCAGGCTTGCCGTCCTGTCCGATGTTCTGACCGCCAGCACCTTGCGCGGGTCCGGCAGGTACCCCCGGTAATTCGCCTGCACGATGTAATCGGTCAGGCATTCCAGGACCGAGGCGCGGTTCAGGATGTTCGGATAGGGCTCACCCCACTTGGGGATCTCGTTGGAAAACAAGGATTTGGACGCGTCTGCGCCATGATGGGACATGCGTGAAACCTCCTAGCGTTTTCCGGTCCAATGCAGGGCCCTGCGCTGGATGCCATCGAACAGCTCCATGATGCCGATAATGACCAGTGACAGGAACAGCATGCCGGCGAGTACCTTCGGATAATCGGAAAAATCGGCGTGATATTGGATGAAGTACCCCATCCCGGCCTTGGCGCCGAACATCTCCGCGACCGTCAGCAGGATGAAGCTGAAGACCAGCGCCATGCCGGCCCCGGCAAAGATATGGGGCAGCGCGCCCGGAAAGACCACCTTGCGGAGCAGGCGACCGCCATGCAGCCCCAGTGTCCGGGCATTGTCCAGGTACCGTTCCTCCAGCAGCGTCACCCCGTGAATGGTCCCCATCAGTATCGGCCAGAACGCCCCCATGAAGATGATGAACGCCGATGAGAGCCAGAAGGTCGGCAGCACGGAAATGGCGTAGGGGATCAGCATCGTGGGAGGGATCGGACTGACCCCCCGGAACAGGGGCATCAGCATGGTCCGCAGCGGTTGGTGATAGCCGACGAACAGTCCCAGTCCGATGCCGAGCGCCAGGGCAAGGAAATAGCTGGGCAACAGCAGGCCGAAGGAGTGGAGCAGCCCTTCCAGGAGATTGGGAAACTCCTTGGCGAATGCCGGGAGGACCCGGGAGAGCCCCGGGAAGAGGACCGGTTCCAGCCAGCCCGTGACGTCGGTGGCCAGTTCGAAGGCCGCCACGCACACCAGGAGTATGGCGGCGGTTCCCACGTATCTTTTGACGAACAGGGTGGCTGACACGGAGGTTCCCCCTAATTGTCCTGCTTTTCGAAATGCATTTTCGCGGTCTGGTAATAGCGGTCCTTGGGGTTGCGGCGGATCAGTTCGCCCAGCGCGTCGCGGTAGAGCTGGGTGTTGATGTAGCGGTTGATATCCAGCTCGGATGTGACGTAGTTGATCTCCTTCAGCTCATGCCACATCTGTTTGACCCTTTTCCGGTCCGGATCGACGCTGACGTGCTGGTGCGGCTCGCGTACGAACATGCTGGCCAGATTGTCGTCGATATTCATGTAGCGCTTGGTTATGTCCTGGGCCAGGGCGGGATTGGTATCCTTGATCTTCTCCGCTTGCAGCAGGGCCCGCAGGAAGGCCCGGTAGACGTCCGGGTCGCCGCTGACCGCCTTGCCCTTGGCCACGATGCGGCAGCAGGGGTGTTGGGGAAAGAAATCGTTGCTCCACCCCACAATGGCGAGGCCGGATTCCTTGGCCTGCAAAAAGATGGAGGACGCGCCGATACCCACATCCACCTTGCCCGATTTGACCGCTTCGAGCACGGCGGACGGGTTTTTCAGTTCAATGACCTTCAGGTCCTTGTTCGGGTCGATGCCGGCGCGTTAGAGCGCTCCGCGCCTCACCACGTCCGCCGTGTAGAGCCGCGGAACGGCCACGGTCTTGCCCTTGAAGTCCTTGATGGACTTGAATTGCCCGGCCCGTGCCGGAAGCGCGATAACCGGATGCCCCCCGGCCAGGGCGCCGCCGATGATCGTAAAATCCGATCCCTTGGAGATAAAGGTCAGCGGCGCCGCCGTGCCGAAGGAAATACCGATGTCTATCTTGCCGCTGTTGAGCGCGTTCAGGCCGTCGCCGGTGCTGCTGAACTGCACCAGATCCACGTCTACCCCCTCCTTGGCGAACAGTTTCTGGTCCTGGGCGATAAAGGCCAGGATGCTGCCGCCGCCGGGCGCATACCCCACTTTGAGCTTCGGCTTGTCGGCGGCATGCAGGGAAAGGGCGCCGGCGGTCAGGATGGCGATGAGTACGAGCAAAATGCGTTTCATGGTTTCCTCCGGGAAAATGTGCTGTTTGATGACTTCAGGCCGTGCCTTTCAACTGCGCCAGCGCAGCAGGCGCCGCTCCAGCCGCTCCGTGCCCCAGGTGATGGCGGTCACCACGATGCTGATGAAGATGATGCCCACGATCACCCGCTGGTAATCGGCGAAGTCGGCAAAGTTCTTCACGTACCACCCTATGCCGGAATTGGCGCCGATCAGTTCCGCCGCGGCCAGCAGGACAAAGGCGAACACCAGCGCCAGGGTGGCCCCGGTGCAGATGGAGGGCATGGCCCCCGGCAGGATGACGCGGGCCAGCAGGGTGGGCTCCCTCAGGTTGAGCACCCGGGCCGAATCCAGCAGCCCCCTGGGGATGTTGAAGACGCCGCTGACCGTGTTGATGAAGATCGGCCAGAAGGCGCCGATGAAGATCACGAAGATCGAGGCCGCGCGGAAGCTGGGCAACAGGGCAATGGCATAGGGGATGTAGACGATGGGCGGGATCGGCCCCAGCACCTTGGTAAATGGGTTGACGGCATGAAACAGGCGCACCCGCCAGCCGACCAGGAGCCCCAGCGGCAGGGCGGTGGCCAGGGCCAGCAAATAGCCGCTCACCAGCAGGATCAGGGAGTTCACCAGCCCTTTGAGCATGTCCGGCAACTCGGCCACGAACAGCTTCAGCACCGCTTCGGGCTGGGGAAAGAGCATCTTGTCCAGCACGACAAAGCGGGTTGTGGCCAGATACCACGCCAGAAGGACAAAAAAGATGACGGCGCCCACATCGCCGGCTCCCCGGCGCGATTCCGCACTCCTGGCGGTTGCCAGCCGGATCAGGGCGATTGCCTCGACCGTGACGCTGACGATCAGGAGATGCCAGGGAATCTGCCCTGCCGACGGCCAGAGAAGGGCCGCCAGCAGGGCGATGAACAACAGGTTCGATGCGGTGATGAGCTGTTTCATGAAGTGCATCCTTAACATTAATGAGCGTCAAACTTCCGCTAAACGTCCCCCCCTTTGAAAAAGGGGGGTCAGGGGGGATTTGAAGTTGCGCCGTTGCAGGCAAATCCCCCTAAGTCCCCCTTTTTCAAAGGGGGACTTGTCGCGTGAGCGCTGGTAGCGGGAGACCAGCGCTAATCAGGAACCTTAATGTGCCTTGATGTGCAGTTCCGGATCCCCGCCCTTGAATTCCTTCTCAAGCGTTTTCCAGAGTTTTTCCTTTGGTTCGCGCTTCTGGAGCGCTGCCAGGGCACTGGCGTACAATCTGGTATTGATGCGCTTGTCGATGGCTTCGTTGGAGGTGACGTAGTCGATCTTTTTCATGAAATCCCAGAACTGGAGCACCGATTTCCGGTGCGGGTCCGGGCTGACCTGCAGGTGACCGTCGTAGATGTCCTTCAGCAGGTCGGCCTTGTCGATCTGGATGTACTTGGCGACCACGTCCACCGTGCCGTTCCGGTCGGTGAGGTAATACTGGTAGGCCCTGAGCAGGGCGGTCAGGAAATGTTCGAAATCCGCCGGGCGCTCCTTGAGCGTGGCGGTCAGGGCAACCTGGCGGCAGCAGGTGTGCCCCTTGATCACCTCACCCGAGTACTTGACCACCTTGAGCCCCTGCTTTTCGGCCATGGTGAGGTACGGGACCCAGAGCAGCCCGGCATCCAGCGAACCCTTCTTGACCGCTTCCAGGACAGCGGCCGGAGAATCGAATTCCTTGATGGTCAGGTCCTTCTTCCAATCGATGCCCGCATCGCGGAGCGCCGCGCGAAAGACCACGTCGCCGGTGGCCAGACGGATCGCGCCGGTGGTGGCTCCCTTGAAGTTTTTGAGGTCCTTGAAGCGCTCCGCCTTGTCCGGTTTTGCCACCAGACCATGCCCTTCGCCCATCTGGCCGCCGAAGATGGTGAAATCAGACCCCTTGTCGATGAACACCAGCGGCGCCGAGGTGCCGAAGGAGCCGGCATCAAGCTTGCCGGTCTTGATGGCGGTCAGCCCCTCGCCGGAGTTGGTGAAGCGGACCAGTTCCACGTCAAGCCCCTCCTGCTGGAAGAACCCCCTTTCCTTGGCCACGAAGTACAGCAGATGCCCGGAGGTGGGGAGGTAACCGACCTTCAGTTTCTTCAAATCGGCGGCGTGGCCGGTGGCGGCAAGCGCCAGGGTCAAGAGCAACAGCAGTGCGAATATGCGCTTCATGGTTTTCTCTCCTTATTGGTCCAAGATGCAATCAAAGACAGCATTAAACCAAACCACCCCCAACCCCTCCTTATCAAGGAGGGGAGCTTAACGTCCCCCTCCTGTTTCAGGAGGGGCCAGGGGTGGTAAGGTGTCAGCTTGAACGTCTGGGTGAATTAGTTGTGTTTCTTGTAGAATGCCAGCATATCCTGATACACCTTGTCCTTCGGATTCTTCTTGATGACCGCGTCAAGGGCCTGCTTGTAGATATCGGTGTTGATGTACTTGTCGATCGGGTAATCCTGGGGGATGTAGCCCGCGTCCCGGATATGCTGCCAGAAGTCCAGTATTCCCTTGCGGAGCGGGTCCGGGTTGGATTCGGCCACCTTGTTCACGTAGGTCTCGTTCCGGACGATGTCTTCATCGATCTTCAGGGACTTGGTATAGATCTGAACCGTCTCCTCGGGATTGGTCTTGTAGAACCGGTAGGCGCGGATCAGGGCGGTCAGGAAGCGGCGATAGGGCTCCCTGTCGGCGTTCAGCCTGGCCGTGGGGGCGACGATCCGGCAGCAGGTGTACTTGGGATAGAATTCTTCCAGGTAATGGGCCACCTTCAGGCCGCTGTTCTTCTCGGCCAGGGAGAAATGGGGCGGCCACAGGAGCCCCGCATCCACGGCCCCCTTCTTGACCGCTTCCGACACGGCCGCCGCCGAACCGAACTCCGTAAAGGTGATGTCCTTTTTCCAGTCGATGCCGGCCTTCTTCAGGGCGCCCTTGAAGATCACGTCGCCGGTGGAAAGCTTGACCAGGCCGATCTTCTTCCCCTTGAATACTTTGAGATCCTTGCCAGCGAGTTCAGCCAGCCGGTCCGGACGGGCCACAATGGCCTGTCCGCCGATCATCATGCCGCCGAAAAAGGTGAAGTCAGACCCCTTGGAGATGAAGAGGAGCGGCGCGGTGGTGCCGAAGGTGCCCACATCCAGCTTTTCGGCCTTGAGCGCGGCCATCCCCTCGGAGACGCTGGCGAACTGGAACAGCTCCACATCCACCCCTTCCTCCTTGAAATACCCCTTTTCCTTGGCCACGAAATACAGGCCGTGGGCCGGTTCCGGGACATACCCCACCCGCAGTTTGGGCAGGTCGGCGGCAACAGCGGCGGATGCCATGACGGTTGACAGCAGAAGCGCGGCGATGATCCTTCTCATTGGGTACTACCTCCTTGTAACGTAAATAGTCTGCCGGAATTTGCCGGGCAGCAGTTAGGCGTGCAGACCGCCTTGGAGAACAGGTCGTGCAGGACAGTGTCCATGGGCCCCAGGAGCTGGCGGTCCAGGGCGTCGCAGTAGATCTCTTCGTAGACATGGTTTGCCAGAAAATCCCGTGGCATGGCGGCATACTGGAGGCCGAGCCCCTGCCAGATGCGGAGCATGCGCCAGTAGTCCGGGTTGGGGTCGAAGCTGAGATCAGGGATCGCCTCTCCGTGGGACAGTTTCCTCAACGTTGCCCGCCTGGCCGGGGCGGGTTGTTGCCGCAGCGTGCGATGGGCCCGGATCAGGGCCGCGGTCAGGCCGATGATGACCCCCTTTTCCGCCGCGGGCCGGTTCGCCGGCACCAGCACCACAATGCCGGCACGATCCAGTTTCTGCTGGGCGGTTTCATCCAGGTCCGCCAGCGGGTCCGATGCCGTGGGGGTCCCGCCGCCGGCGATGATCCGCAACTGTTTGCCGTGGGCGATCTCCGTGAGTGCGGTGCCGACGCTGAAGGCGCCGGCGTCGATGGCGCCCGTTTCCAGGGCCGCCAGGCCGCTGGCGCTGTCGGTGAACCGGACCAGTTTGACCCGCAGCCCTTCCTCGCCAAAATGACCATGGGCGGCGGCGACTATGCACAGGGCGCTGCCCGGATGATCCAGGTAACCGAGCCGCAGGGGCGTTTGCGCCGCCAAACCGGGCACGGCGTCCGCCAGCACCATGATCGCCGCAACCGCAGCGGCAACAATGATCTGGGCGAACTCCGGGTTCATATCCCGTCGCCCGGCGTGCTCATGGTCTGCCCCTCGTCCAGTTCCGAGAGGATGTTCTCGTGCAGCACCGTCACCAGCTTGTCCCTCATGACGGCGAACGCCTCGGTCTTGTACAGGTCCTGGCGCAGGCGGGGACGGGGCAGGTCCACCGGAAAGATCCCCTTGACGCAGCCCGGATTGAGTCCCATCACCACGATGCGGTTGGCCAGCAGGATGGCCTCCTCCACGTCGTGGGTGACAAAGAAGACGGTCTTGCGTTCACCCTCTTTTTGCTGCCAGAGTTGCAGCAGCAGGTCCTGCAATCGGGCCCGGGTGATGGCATCCAGAGCCCCGAAGGGCTCATCCATCAGAAGCACCGGCGAATTGACGGCAAAGGCCCGGGCAATGGCGGCCCGCTGGCGCATGCCCCCGGAAAGCTGCCCCGGCAGTTTGGCAAAGGCGTCCCCCAGCCCGACCATCTCCAGATAGCCGGCGGCGATATCCCGGTAGGTCCCCTTCTTCTTGCCCGGAAAGGCCTGCTCCAAAGCGAGGATGATGTTCTGGCCGGCGGTCATCCAGGGGAACAGGGAGTAGTCCTGAAAGACCACGCCGCGGTCCAGGCCGGGACCGGTGATCTCCCCGCCGTCCAGGGTGATGGCGCCGCCGCTCGGCTGGGTCAGGCCGGCCAGAAGCCTGAGCAGCGTGCTCTTGCCGCAACCGGACGGCCCCAGGAGGCAGACGAAGTCCCCGGCCTCGGCGGTCAGGGTTATGTCCCGCAGCACCAGGTGGTCGCCGTAGGAATAGTTCACATGGGAGAGTGCTACTTCATACATGGCTCATATCCTCATAGGTTTCGATCTTCCGACAGCCGCTTGTAGTAGGAATGGCCGCAGTAGAGCGCGCCGACCGGGTTGTGGGCCAGCACGCGGTCCTTGACCACCAGGTAGGTCGTGGGCGCTGCGGAATATTTACTGTTTTCTCTGTGAACCTCTGCGTCCCCTGCGGTGCAACTTGCCGTTTACAGGTTAAATACTCTGGCCGCTGCTACGCACCTCACCGGTCTCCACGGCCAGGATCTGGTCGGACCAACTGGCCGCCCATTTCCTCAACTCCTCCGCCCCCAGCGGTTCCGGCACCCTGGAGTCGGTGTGGTTGGCGATCCGGTCGGCGAGCGTTTTGTAGACCTGGGCCTGTTCGGAGTCGGGAAAGGCCTCGATGGTGGTCTTGCCCTGCAACTCGGACTGGGTGACGGTGATGGAACGGGGCACGTACTCCATGACCTGGGTGTTGGTGCGGGCCACGAAATCGTCGATGATGTGCCTGGCATAGGGTGCGTTGACCGAGTTGGCGATGACGCCCCCCAGGAGCGCGCCGCCGTTGTTGGAGTACTTCTTGATGCCGGTGAACAGGTTGTTGGCGGCGTATATGGCCATGAAGTCCGACGACAGCACGGTGAAGACATGCTCGGCGATCCCCTCCCGGATCGGCACGGCAAACCCGCCGCAGACCACGTCCCCCAGGACGTCGTAGATGACGTAGTCCAGGTCCAGCTCCTCGTAGACCCGCTGCTGCTTCAGCAGTTCAATGGCGGTGATGATGCCGCGCCCGGCGCAGCCGACCCCGGGCGCCGGTCCGCCGGCTTCCACGCAATAAACCCCGTTGAAGCCCGAAAAGACCACCTCTTCGGCCTTGGCGTTTTTCTTTTCCCGCAGGGTATCGAGAATGGTGGGGATGTAATTGCCGCCCCGCAGGGTGACGGTGGAATCGTTCTTGGGGTCGCAGCCGACCTGCATGACCTTGTAGCCGGCCACGGACAGGGCGGCGGTGATGTTGGAGGTGGTGGTGGACTTGCCGATGCCCCCCTTGCCGTAGATCGCCAGTTGCTTCAGTTTTTTCGACATCTGTTCCTCCGGTTATTTGATGTAGGTGAAGCGCTTCGACGCCCGCAATGCCTCCATGGCGTCGTCAATGGTGCCGCCCATGGTGAAGGCCAGGATCCGGTGGCCGATGAGGGCGTCGATGGCGCCGGGGCCGACCTGGGCGGCAACAACCCCGCGGCAGTCGGAAATGAGCCGGGCGGCCCGGTCCAGAACATCGTCGTCATGCTGCTGCCCCGCGCAGGCCGGGGTATTCTCCCGCAGTTCCAGGAATTCGTGCCCCTGGTCGTGCAACTGGTAGATGCGGAAGGCCCGTGTCCTGCCGAAGTGCTCGTTTATCGTCGTCCCGTCGCTGCTTGCCACAGCGATCTTTACGTCCATCGAGTACGTTCCCCTGGGGCCGAAAACAAAAAAAGAGGTCAAGGTATGGGCGTAGTGATCGCCCTGCCTTGACCTCCAGTTTGTCTGGTCGGCCGTTGTCGGTGTGATTGCGCGTGAAACGGAAACAGCGGGTAAAATTTACTTGACTCAAGTGGTGTTGCTTAAGTGATGGTTAAATTACCATTCGCGGGCCGGAGTGTCAATAAAAAATCATATTATGTCTATCAATTTTATATTTTTATTAGGCGGTTTGCAGGCCAAGGCCAAAAGCATACCGGTTTTCAGCCTCATTTTGTTGAGCAACCAAGGGGATAATTACAGAGGGAATTTTTTAGGGGCATCACGGATTCGGGAACGACCCGGCGCAGGGCGGATGGCCGGGCTATGCACCGGAAAAGTGCGACAGTACCTGCTCTTTGAGCTGTTGAACATCGGTTGACTGGTGCCTTCGCGGCCGGGAAATAGAGATGGGGACCCGCCCGCGGATCGCACCGGGGGCCGGGGAAAAGACGTAGATCTCGTCGGAGAGACAGACCGCCTCGCCCACGTCGTGGGTCGCCAGCACAATGGTTGTGCCGCTGGTCTCCCAGATGCGCAGCAGGTCGTCCTGGAGCCGCTCCCTGGTAAAGGCGTCGACCGCGGCAAACGGCTCATCCATCAGGATGATGCCCGGCTCTGCGGAAAAGGCCCGGGCCAGGGCCAGACGCTGGCGCATGCCGCCGGACATCCGGGATGGGTAGCTGTGAACCGCCTCCTCCAGGCCGACCATGGACAGGTAGTGGCGCGCCCTCTCTTCCCGCTCCCCCTTGGGAACCCCGCGCAGCCCGAGGATGAACCGGACGTTCTGGCGGGCGGTCATCCAGGGGAATACGGCATAGTCCTGGAAGATCATGGCGATGTCGTGCCGGGGCTTGTCGCGGAAGAGGCTGTTGGCGATGGGGGAGAGAAAGCGGTGCCTTTTCCGGTATGCCTTCATCCCGTCCGGCGTGGCGGGCAGCGGCTCCAGCACCCGCTGGCCGTTGATGCGCACCTCGCCTTGGGACGGCGCCTGGAGGCCGGCCAGGATCTCCAGGAAGGTGGATTTGCCGCAGCCGGTCGGGCCCACCAGGGAAACGAAGGCGCCGTCCCCTACCGTGAGCGATACCGCTTGCAGCACCGCGGTTTCCGTTGTGACGCCATTTCCGTCCGGAACCGGGAAACTCTTGGATATGCCGACCGCCTCGATCATGGGGTCACCGCTCGATGCGCCATACGGCCAGCTTCAGCTCGATGTATTTCATGACCTCGGTCATGAGCCACCCCGCCCCACCCAGGATCACCATGCAGACCACCATGCGGTCGATCTGGAAATACTCCTTGCCCCGCAGCAGCAGGTAGCCGATCCCGCTGGCGCCGCTCTGCATCTCGGCCACCACCAGCATGACCAGTCCCAGGGCGATGCCGATCCTGATCCCCATGATCACCGAGCCAAGGGCGTGCCAGATGTGGATATGGGTGATGATGGTGAATTCGCTGGCGCCGAAGACCCGGGCCGAGGCGATATACCGGGGGTTGGTTTCGCTGATCCCCTGGTAGGTGCTGAACAGCACCGGGTAGAAGACCCCCAGGAAGATGAGAAAGACCTGCATCGGCAGGCCGATGCCCAGCACGATCATGGTGACCGGCACCCAGGCCGGCGGCGGGATCGGCGCCAGGATCTGGAACAGGGGGAGGCAATGTTTGCGGATGAAGCGGTTCCACCCCATCAGGACCCCGAGGGGAAAGGCGGTCAGCACCGCCAGGCCGAACCCGAGGACGAAACGGAGGGCGCTGTCGCCGAAGTGGGCCAGCAGATGTTGTTTCAGGAGCATCTGGTAAAACGTGGTGGCCAGGGTTGAAGGGGGCGGCACCAGGGAGGCGGGCAGCAGGCCGAACCGCGGCAGCAGTTCCCAGAGGAACAACAGGGGAACCAGGACGGTGAGGGATTCCCGGGATACCAGGCTGCCGAAGGATGACCGCCAGAACAGCTTCACCTCCCGCAGCAGCGTCCTCTGCCGGCGGCCGGGTGCCCCGGCGGGGGTCAGCGCGTCAGCAGGCATCGCCCGTCACCCAACTCCTTGCGCAGTTCGTCACTGACCGCCACGAAGTTCGCCGTGGGCAGCCGTTCCAGGGCTTCCGGCGCATAGCCGAGCCGCTTGGCCACGGCTTGACGCAACTCGGCAGGTGGCAGCGCGCCGCTAGCCAGCAGCGCCGCCACCACCGGTTTGACCGTGGCCACGGCCTGCTCCCTGACCACCAGGAAGTAGTCGCTCTGGGCCAGGGCAGCAGGGCAGCACTCGTCACCCGCCTTGATGTCCCAGTTCTGGTAGAGCACCTTGTGCCCCAGGTGTTCGGCCAGCACCGCGTAGGACCCTTTCACCAGCACGGCATCCACCTTGCCCGCTTCCAGGGCCGGCACCATCTCGTCGAAGGACATGTAGACGACGTGAATCCGCTCCACCTTGACGCCGAGACGCTTGGCGTCCTTCCTGAACTGGTGGAGCAGCTTGCAGTCCGGCTCCTGGGCCGCGATGGTCCTGCCGGCCAGATCGCCCAGGCGGATGCTGAGATCCTTGCGGACCACCAAGGTCGCGCCGTAGGGAAACTGTACGGCCCCGGCCACCTTGAGCCCCTCGCCGCCCGGCGCCTTGAGCAGCTTTACCGCCTTGTTGGTCTCCACGAACCCGGCATCGATTTTGCCCGAGATCAGGGAGTAACCGATGTCGCCGCCGCTGCCGATACGGATCTCCTGCCAGGCCGGAGGCGTCTGCCGCTCGTATGCCGCGTACAGCGGCCCCAGGAGCGGGCTGTCGCCATAGCCGATGCGGGGTAACGGGGACGACGAAGCCGGATTCGTCTGGGTGGCACCCTGGTGGGAGGCCTGCTTCTGACATGCCGCACAGAGTACGGAGGCCATGAAGAGCAGCAGTAAAAACGGGCGTAACAGACGGGTAGGTATGTTCATGTCTTCTTTCCTTATCATTTATTCTGAGTAGTTCTGATCTGCCGCCTAAAGTTCCCCCCTTTGAAAAAGGGGGGTCAGGGGGGATTTGGTTTGATCGTCAAAGGCAAATCCCCCTACATCCCCCTTTTTCAAAGGGGGACTTATTGTGGCGGTGAATTAGAACGAATCAGATCATTTATTTCATCCCCCAGGTAATCCCCCTGAACTCGGCGGCGTACAGGTTCGCCTTCGGGTTCTCCCTGATCTCCTTCAGCGCCACCAACTCCTCACCCAGGGTGTTCAACCCTTTTTCGTCGATCCTGTCGCTGAACGTGAAGCGCTTGGCGGCACGCTTGACCGCCTGTGGCGGCGCCCCGGTGTATCTCTGGACGATGTCCGCGATCTGGCGGGAGGCCGGGGCCTTGTTGATCACGACGTTGGCCTCCCTGATGGCGACCACCAGGCGTTTCAGGGCCTCGGGGTTCTCCTGGAGAAAGGCGGTGCGCCCGTTGATGGTGCGGCAGGGGAACGCCAGGGGGGCGTCACGCAGGATCACCTTGTACCCCTTGAGCTCCGCGATGGCCAGGTGCGGATCCTCCAGGATGGCGCCGTCCACCGTGCCGCTGTCCAGGGCGGCCAGGGCCGGGCCTCCGGCCAGCTTCTCCAGGATGAAGCGGGCACCGGCCTCCCGGGCCTTTCTCTCAAAAGCGATGACCGCTTCGCAGGCCGGAGAGCTGCCGGCAATGCGCTTTCCGTTCAGCTCCTTGTACGACCTGATGGGCGACCCCTTGGGGACCACCAGCAGCGAGGAACAGGGGGACTTGACCTGGGCGATGATCTTGAGCGGGGCGCCGTTGGCGATGGCCGAAACAGCCACCGAGGGACAGGACCAGAAGACGTCCGCCTGGCCGGAAACCACCAGGTCGCGGGCCAGGGCCGGGTCCCTGGCCTCGACAATGGCAACGTCGAGCCCCTGTTTCCTGAACAGCCCCAGCTCCTGGGCCACATACAGGTTCAGGTGGTTGGTGGTCTTGGCGTCGGCAATGATGATCCTGACGGGAGATTCCGCCTTTTTGGCAGTGGCCTCACCCATAGTGACGATGGCAAGGACAACAACGGCAATGCCTGCCGCACACAACTTCAGTCTGTTCATGAATGTTCCTCCATGGGGTTTGCACCCCGGACACGACGCATCCGGACTCCGAATACCGTTCAGAAGCCGTCGGTCCGTAATTCGTGCCCTCCCTGACCGGTATTTTTCATGCCCCAGCGCACAACCGTGCGACGTTCGATCCGGTCAAAGATCAGGTTCTCCACCGCAATGCCGATCAGGATCACGGTGATCAGACCGGCGAACACCGAAGGTATCTCCAGTTGCTGCTTATTCTCATAGATGAACCAGCCGATACCGCCCGAACCGGAACTGACGCCAAAGACCAGTTCTGCGGCGATCAGGGTGCGCCAGGCAAAGGCCCAGCCGTTGCGCAGCCCGGTCAGAAGGGAAGGAAATGCCGCCGGGATGAGGATCGCAAGTACGTACCGCACACCGCCGAGGCCATAGTTACGCCCGACCATGCGGAGGGTCGTGTTGACGCCGGAGAAGCCGGCATGGGCGCTGAGTGCAACCGGCCAAAGCACCGCATGGACCAGCACAAAGGTGATGCTGCCGCTGCCGAGCCCGAACCAGAGCAGGGCCAGGGGCAGCAGCGCTATGGCCGGCAGGGGATTGAACATGGCGGTGAACAGATCCAGCAGATCCCTGCCAAGCCTGGTTCCGGACGCCGCCATGGCCAGGATGAGCGCCAGCAGCACCCCGATGCCGTAACCGACCAGCAGGATTTTGAATGATGTCACGACGCGTGCGAAAAGGCCGCCACTGACCACGGCGTCGCCCAATGCCTGAACCGTGGCGCTGAAGGTGGGGAACATGAGCGGGTTGGCCAGCCGGGTCGCGTACCATTGCCACAGGCCGCACAGCAGCACCAGGAGCAACAACCGGCGCAGCCATCCCCTGTCGCCGAGCCTGGTCGCCAGCAGTCGGACACGCCCCCCTGGCACGACTCCGGGTCCCGCATTCCGGGTGTCCCTGTCCGGGATCGACGCTGCCGCGGTTTCCACTTTCATCTCCATCTCCTAAATCGCGTAATCCGGGGCATCCCGGAACAGCACGCGCCTGATGCGCTCCGCGACCTCCGGATGGGAGCCGGCCGCCTCGCTCAACTGTTCCGCCTCCAGGATCTCCTCCACCCGCCCCGGATGGGGCGACATCACCACGATCCTGCTGCCCAGCAGCAGCGCCTCCTCGATGGA